>JBKJYB010000070.1:0-25920 GCA_046716045.1 Nitrosospira sp. | reverse complement strand
TACTTTTAAAATTATCAATACCAAGAAACAGAATCGAAATAATTCGCTGATTTGTTTCGGCTTGTTTGATTATCTTTCTAAGCGACTCATAAAAGAATGCCCGGTTGGGAAGACTGGTGAGCGCGTCATAATGTGCGCGCTGCGGCAATCGCCGGTCAACCTCCTTATAATGTGTGACGTCATTCATACTTGATATTTCTCATTTATCCTAAATCCGGTAGTTGGACGGGGTGAAGGGTGCGGTTTTTGGGGTACAGGGCAAGGCGAAACGACGCGGAATGGTCGTTCCATTCCAAGAAGTTGCAACGCAGCCATGTGCCACAAAAACTGTGCAATTCGCCCCGTAGCAGCCTCACCCGGAAGGCAAGAGTCAAATAATACGAAATATTGTTATTAATCATAATACTGATCTATTAAATGAGCGGTCAACTACCGGATTTAGGTTTATTCATCGCAACATGATTGCGGCTGTTTGTCATCGCTTCATAGCACCGGCCCTTAACGTCCGGCTTGTCAGCATAACATAAGCATGTTTCATGCCAATTTCCCATGGCAGCCAGGGAATCCCCGAAGAAGTCTCCGAGCTGTCACGAGAGCACGATGGCGGCTTTGCGGCTGGGATGCCTGGAAGTGGAGGGAGACGAGACGCGAATGGGTTGATCCCTCCTCTGAGCCCCCGAGAAAGCAGACTACCCGAAAAGCACCGTCCCATGCGGGTTACCGTAAAACTCAGCACCCACTGTGTTAAACCAGGCCGCAACCTTTTACCTTCTTTATACACCTTATGATGATCCCTATTTTGCCAGCAACGCGCTCCACAGAAAACCCGTTCAAAGATTTCCCAGGCATACGGGCAGCTTATTTGCCGGAAGGTAGAAACATCTATTGTAAAATTTATCGATAACTAGAGAAGGCTGGCACGATACATTATATGCAAGCGTGTTTACAATACTATATTTCCGAGTAAAACCAAGACCGAGCATGCTGCACAACATCATGGAATTCCTGGCTCATTGGGGCATAACCGCACTCTCTCTATGGCTTGCGGGCTTCATTTTTCACGGCATTTCATTTGCCAGTAGAAAATCCTTGTTCGTATCGGCGTTGCTATTGGGTTTCGCCAACGCAGTAATCCGGCCGATCGTTATCATCTTAACGATTCCCCTGACGCTAATTACGTTCGGGCTTTTTTTGCTGGTGATTAACGCGCTTATGATGCTTCTGGTATCTGCGCTTGTGCCGGGATTCAAGGTTTCAGGGTTTTGGACGGCATTTTTTGCGAGCATCTTCGTAACGTTTCTCAGTTTATTTGTGGGCATGTTCATATTCCAGTCGGGTGAATATCCGATAAGCATTCCTGCGCATCAAGGTGTGATGATCTGAAAAAGCACGAGTGAGATGACAAACGGATACGTTGACATCGAATTCGATTCAAATAGATGCGCTACATGCGACCAGCATTCATGAGATTAACCCAGATAATCCATTAGGACGCGAGATGATGGCGAGGCAGGTTGCGAGACAGTTTTGCCGGTTGGGAGAAGTCCATAGCTTGGTCTATGGACGCCGGGGCAAGCGGCGAAAATGGCCGCAAACTGACCGCCAGCACTCGCGTAGGCTCGGAGAGCCGCCTAATGGATTATCTGGGATTAACTCTGCTCCAGCTCCGCAATATCCAACAGCATCGATAATTTTTTTGCATCGGCATTCTGCTCGAACGGCAACACTCCCACCAACGGACAATTCAGCCTCTGCTCCAACGCGAGCACATTTTCATCGAATGCGATCATTTGTGGATCAATACGGTTCGCCACCCATCCCGCGAGCGGCAGCCCCGTCTGCCGCACCGCCTGAGCAGTCAGCAGCGCATGGTTAAGACATCCCAACTTCATTCCCACCACCAGTATGACGGGAAAACCTAGAGCCCTCGCCATGTCGGCACTGTCCTGATGCTCGTTGAGCGGCACGAGAAAGCCGCCGGCGCCTTCAACAATTATCAGGTCGGCTATTTTTTGCAATTCGACACAGGCCCCGCAAATAATTGCCACGTCGATATTGATGCCCGATTGTCTCGCCGCGATATGCGGGGCAATCGGCGAGACCAACGCATACGGATTTACTTGTTCACGCGGGGCGGTAACAGTACTTGCCGCTGTGAGCAATTCCACGTCCATGTATTTACCATTCTCGCACCCCGCCACCACCGGCTTCATGCCCACGGCGGTCCTGCCGCGCGCGCCAAAAGCATGCAGCAAGGCGCAGCTGACCAGGGTCTTGCCCACACCCGTGCCGGTGCCGGTGATGAAATAACCTTTCGTCATTTTTCCTCGGTTGGCGAATGAACTTACTTGAAATTCGAATTTATAAAAGTAGTCATAAAAATCATTTTGTCATATAAGGCCGAGTTGCCGTCTGAGTTCGGGTGTGACGATTGGCGTTCGCGGCTGTGGCTTCCAGGCGTGGCCGTAAACCACTTCAAAGGTCGCCGGTAGTTTTCCTTCGATTCGCAGCATCTCATAGTGGTTTATCGCTTTTTGCCATGCGGTTTTTCCGGTTAAACCACGCCGCCTGCCCTGGGTGACATTATGTGCACCGATGGCCTTAAGATCCCGCATCACACCGATTACGTCATCATAGGTCAGCGTGAGATATTCCATATCCATGACAGGCGTGGCGAAGCCGTTATGCACCAGCATGTCGCCAATGTCGTGCATATCTGCAAAGCGATTGACGTGGCTGAAACTATCCACCCCACGGAAGGCCTGACGCAATTCCTTCAAAGTGTCCGGCCCGAATGTGCTGAACATGAACAGACCGCCGGTTTGCAGCACCCGGTGAATCCCGGCGAGTGTGTGTTTGAGGTCATTGCACCATTGCAGCGTCAGATTCGACCACACTAGACCGGCACACGCATCTTTCAACGGCATCTGCTCCATGTCGCCGCACACATAGCTTGTCTGATTCCCGCGAACCGGCAATAACTGTTTCCACCAGGGAACCAATGGACGCGCCTGAAAATGCATCGCCGCCGCGATATCGACCGCCAGTATTCTGGCGGCAGGGTAGCGCATGAGCAATTTACGCGAACCATAACCGGTACCACTGCCGGCATCGACAATTACATCGGGCGTGTATTTAATATAATCAAGGCGCGACAGCATCCGGTCGCACACTTCACGTTGCAGGACCGCCGTCCGATCATAACTCGCCGCTGCTCGCTCGAAGGAACTGCGCACCTGACGTTTATCGATGGTATGGTCGTAATTCATTTAAACCTAAATCCGGTAGTTGGACGGGGTAAAGTGTACGGTTTTTGGGGTGCGGGGCAAGGCGCAACGACGCGGAATGGTCGTTCCATTCCAAGGCGTTGCGAACAACGCAGCCATGTGCCGCAAAAAATGTGCAATTCACCCCGTAGCGGCCTCACCCAGAAGGTGAGCGTCAAATAATAAGAAATATTGTTATTAATCATAACACCGATCTATTAAATGAGCGGTCAACTACCGGATTTAGGTTTAAACCAGTCTTGGTCTATGACTCCTGCACTAATTGTAACAGCCCTGCCTCGTCGAGGATGGTTATCCGTAATTCGACTGCCTTGTCATACTTGCTGCCCGGATCACTACCGGCCACTACATAATCGGTTTTTTTCGAAACGCTTCCCGCCACTTTCCCCCCCAGGGCTTCAATTTTTCCCCTGGCATCTTCCCGGGAAAGCTTGGGCAAGGTTCCCGTCAATACGAAAGTTTTCCCGCCGAGCTTGCCAAAACCAGCGTTGGGATCGGCCTCTGTCGGCCGCGTGCCCGCGCCTTCTTCCCATCGTACGCCCCCGGCGCGCAATTGCTCGATGACTTCGAGATTGTGACCCTCAGCAAAAAAATCAGCAATGCTCTCGGCCACCACCGGACCGATATCCGGTACTTGCTGCAAGGTTTCGGTATTTGCCGCCATCAACCGATCAAGATTGCCAAAATACCGCGCAAGGTCTTTGGCAGTGGTCTCGCCGACATTGCGGATACCCAGCGAATAAATGAATCTGGCCAGCGTAGTATGCTTGCTCTTTCCGATAGCGCTTACTATGTTACCTGCGGATTTTTCCGCCATGCGCTCCAGGGCCGCAAGTGCGGCGATGCCTAGCCTATAAAGATCCGCGGGGGTTCTGATAATGGCGTTATCCACCAGTTGCTCCACCAGCTTGTCTCCCAAGCCATCGATATTCATGGCACGGCGTGACGCATAATGCAGAATTGCCTGTTTCCGTTGCGCTGGACAAAACAGTCCACCGGTACACCGCGTCACTGCTTCGCCAGGCAGGCGCACCGCTCTTGCACCGCAAACCGGACAGTGATCGGGCATGACAAAGGATTTGACATGCACCGATCGCTTCTCCTTCTGTACAGCCACCACTTCGGGAATCACATCACCCGCCCGTCGCACAATCACGCTATCGCCGATCATCACATCCTTGCGTCTAATTTCATCCTCGTTATGCAATGTCGCATTAGTCACAGTGACACCGCCCACAAATACCGGCTTCAGTCGTGCGACCGGAGTCAAGGTACCGGTTCTACCCACCTGCACATCGATTCCCAGAACTTCGGTTACCGCTTCCTGCGCCGGAAATTTATGCGCCACGGCAAATCGGGGAGCCCGGGAAACAAACCCGAGCTTTTCCTGCTGCGCCAGATCATTAACTTTATATACGGTGCCATCAATGTCGTAAGGCAGACATTCACGCATTCCTCCCATCTCGCGGTGATAGTTCAGCAATGCCGCCACACCGTTCACCACACTGCGCTCACGGGCAGCCGGAAAACGTAGCGACGCAAGATAATCCATTACACGGCTTTGTTTATCATGAAGCATACGCCCATCGTTACCCGCGCCGATGCCGTACGCGAAGAACGTAAGCCTGCGGACAGCGGTAATGCCGGGATCAAGCTGTCGCAGCGCACCGGCTGCGGCATTGCGAGGATTTATGAACTCCTTTTCATTTCTCTCACGCTGTTGCCGGTTAAGTTTCTCGAAATCGGCTTTCAGCATCAGCACTTCGCCTCGCACCTCGAGCAGGGCGGGCGGGGGGTCGTTGCTCGAGCCGCCACGGAGATGCAAAGGAATGGATTTGACGGTACGTAAATTCAAAGTGACGTCTTCGCCGATGTATCCATCGCCACGGGTCGCGCCGGTTGTAAATATCCCATTCTCATACCGAAGGCTAACGGCAAGCCCATCAAATTTTGGCTCCACCGCGTATTCCACGCTGTCCACTCCCAGGGTCTGACGCACGCGCCGGTCGAATGCGTCCACTTCCGCCGCCTCAAACGCGTTACCGAGGGAGAGCATGGGTGTGCGATGAACAATTTTCGGAAACTCTTTGAGCGGTGCCGCGCCTATACGCTGGGTAGGAGAATCCAGCGTAATGAGTTGGGGATAACGTTGTTCAAGCGCTTCCAATTCGCGAAACAATTTATCGAACTCAGCGTCTGGAATAATCGGCGCATCCGATTCATGATAAAGGGAATTGTGCAATTCGATAGCATCGCGCAGTTTCTGTGTCTGCTGCCAGATTTCATCCGGAATACTCATTCACGCAAATAACCTCAGCGCAATCTCGCCACCGGCCGGGATGTTGCGCGCCAGCATCATGGATTGAATGGCGCTCAACTGCTGCTTGATTCTGCCGATACCGCTATCACTCAGGGGTATATGATTATCATCAACCATAATACCACCCAGGGTGTCGGAAAAAATTCCAGCGAGATGCGTCATCTCATCGAAAAATTTCTCACCGTTTGCCACGCGAGGCACATCAAGCAGAAAAGTAATGCCATGAGTAGTGAGCGTTCGCATGCTATCGGGAAGGAATGGGGAGGATTCGTGGTTATTGAGGGAAAATAACACAGAGTTGTGTTCATCGCGGTAACTGAACACACCATCCGTCCCCAGTTTAAGGCCTGAGGCTTCCGCTAAAACATGGATCTTGGCACCGGTGAATACACTATTATCCCTGCTGATAATATTAATGCCTATCATGACGTCCACTTCTGCGCAGAATTGATCGAGTGATAGTGCCTGCGCGTATGCTTGCCGAACATTAGGACAGTCCACGACCGCATTCACGCGGGCTGCGAAGTTTTGCACCATATCATGGAACTCGGACAAACTCACTTCGCTCACGGGACCGGCACGATCGGCAAGCTGCAGGCAGCCCTTCAAGTTAATATAGCCGCCCTTACCAATAGTCTCCACCGTAATTTCTTCCCAAGACGCGTCTATATTTCTTTGCCCCAACCAACGTACCGGTTTGCTGAAATCGAATTTCCGCTGCAATACCTCTGCCAACTCCGAATCTGCGATTAATGTTTTGGCACGAATGTTGGCTATATAATCCACCGCATCCATGACACTGCCGTGACTAACAAACGCCTCTTCATGCGATATGGCGGGACCGGCTGGTGTGGCCGAACCGGCTGGTGTGGCCGAACCGGCTGGTACGGCCGCTGTGGGGGTAGCATCCAGATCTGGTAGTGTAATTTCCGCCGGTTCAGGTTCCGCATCCGGCATCTGCAACTCCTGCAATATCTCCTTACCGAGTTGCGGTTCGACCCGTTCATCTTCCGTAACTGGCGTACCTGTTTTTAGCAGCACATCTTCATGTTTGCGTGCAAATGCTTCTTCCGCGCCACGTCGGTAGCGCCGTTGCTGCATCCAGTTAAAGAAAACAACGCCGAGGATCACCACAAAACCAATGGCGATCAGGCTGATCTGCAATTCGCTCATGCTTGCCATGCCGGTCAGGTCACCATCACTGCATCGCTCAGTCTGACAGCTTCTTCAATCTCTACCGCAACCACGCGCGAAACACCCTGCTCCTGCATGGTGACGCCTATCAGTTGTTGCGCCATTTCCATCGTAATTTTATTGTGACTGATGAACACGAACTGGGTATGACGCGACATTTTCTTCACGAGATTGCAGAAACGTTCAGTATTGCTGTCGTCAAGCGGCGCATCCACTTCGTCCAGCAGGCAGAATGGCGCCGGGTTGAGCTGGAACAGTGAAAACACGAGCGCCAGCGCGGTCAGGGCTTTTTCGCCGCCAGATAGCAGGTGGATAGAGCTGTTCTTCTTGCCTGGCGGCTGCGCGAAGATTTGTACGCCTGAATCAAGAATCTCCTCACCCCTCAATATCAGTTTCGCTTGTCCACCACCGAATATGGTGGGAAACAACTCATTCAGGTGACCGTTGACCTTGTCGACAGTTTCCAGCAGACGTTCGCGGGTCTCACGGTCTATCCGTCGAATTGCATTTTCCAGGGTTTCCACCGCTTCTTTTAAATCCTGCGATTGCGAATCGAGGTATGTTTTACGTGCTTGGGAAGATTGCAATTCCTCCAACGCGCCAAGATTAACCGCTCCCAAGGCAGTTATCTCGATATTGAGGCGATTGATATCAGTCTGCAACGCGGAAGGCCGTGTTTTTCCAAGCACTTGCGTCAATTCCTCCTCGTCCGCCCCCGTTTCTTTTAATTGCTCGCCAAACTGATTTTCGGTAATCCGTGCTTCCTGTTCCTTGAGGCGCATATTGTTAATGGATTCTCGCAACGGATGCAACTTTTGCTCGGTAGTCATACGCTCCTGCTCTATCCCGCGCAAATCATTGGCCGCGCCTTCCAGCGCATTCCGTACCGCTGCCAGCTTCTGCTCCCGTTGTTCCCGCAGTGACAGGCATTCCTGGAGACGATTGTTCAGCGGGGTTTCATCAAAACCGCCCTGATCACTTTGCAATTTTTCCAGATTGGCTCTGAGTTCAACGACATTCTCATTGATGACGTAAACAGAATTTTCCACCTCGGCAATTTTATTCTGACAGGTCTTTTCATGGAATACCGCTTCCTGCATTTCCTTCGCCGCATTCTGCGCGAGTTGGCGCTGGGCGTGTAGAAACCGTTCCGCTGCTTCGCCCGCGAGCTTTTCCTTATGTACGTGTTCCTGCAAAACCCCAATTTGGACCCGATATTCCACCAACTTTGTTTCGGCATCTTGTTTCCGGGCGATTTCCGCCACCGCCTGGTGACCAATTTCCGTCAACTCGCTATCCACTTGACTCCGGCGCTGATTAGCGCGCTCGGCTAATTGAGTGAGCTTCAATGCCTGCATTTGCGCATCATGATGCTGTTGCTGGAGTTGCCCAGCGTCATAACGCAAACGCGTTTCGGAGGATTCCAGTTCGCGGCGATCCTCTTCCGCTGTCTCCAGGAGAGACTTCTCGACCGAGAGGCTGGCCCTCAGCACATCCGTTTCAATTTTAATCTGAGCCATCTCCCGTTGCCGCGCCAGTACCCCATGCAATTGTGAATCAGGGGCATAGTAAGCAAGGCTGTGACGCGTAAAAATATGACCTTCACGAGTGACCAGCATTTCACCGGGAGAAAGTTTCGTTCGTTGCGAAAGACCGTCCCGCACGCCCTCGACCACAAATATTCCGCTCAACCATTCGCCCAGCACAGATTTTATTCCTGCGTCGTCGCTAGTCAGATACCAATGCAGCGATGTCCAGCCTTTCTTGTCCGCCGCCATATCGTTTGCGTGCTCACCCTGTACCGATAATCTCGCGGACTCAAACAACGCCCATTTTCCGGGAGGCGAATCATCCACCCAGTCATGCGCCACTTCCAATCGCTCAAGCTGCGCGCTGTTAAGACGCTCCCGCAGCACCGCTTCGAGCGCGTCTTCCCACCCTTTCTCGATCTGGATGCTTTGCCACAAACGCGGCACTGTGTCCAGTTGATGCTTGACAAGCCACGCATTTAATCCCTGGCTGCCTTCGAGCCGATGCTGCAAGCGCTGCAAGGCGTTGAACCGGGCTTCCGCCTGAGTAATCTGTTGCTCCAACACCTGCACTTTCCGCACCAATTCACGTTGGACTTCGTCCGCGGCCAGCAGCAGGTTTTCAGTTTGTGCAAGCACTTCCTGTTTCTGTTTCAGGTCCGTTGCGGTGTCCTCTGTTTCCCTGTGTAAATGGGACAACTCTTCACTATCTGGTTGAAGCAGAGCATCTCGCTCCGCCAGCAGCCGCACACGGCGTGCTTCAAGTTGCTGGAAGGATTTTTCGGCATAAGCACGATGACTTTCTTCCAACTGCCCAGCTTGTTCAACCAGGAGCAGGCTGCGCTGCGTTTCGGCCAATTTTTCCTGGCACAAGCGAAAAGCGGAGTCTGCCAGCGGCAATTTCTCATTTTCCGTCTCGGCCTTTTGCTTGCCGGCCTCGCGAGTCAGGCGTGCGCGTTCGAGCTCCCCGCTCCAATCGTTTAAGCTGTCACCCGCATCCTCCACCTGCTTTTCGTGGTGTTTAAGCTGGTTCCTGACCGTCGTGATTTGTTGCTCCATACGCTGATGACTCTCACGCAAGTGCCGTATCTGCTGCTCAATATGCGCCACTTCAGCGTTGGCGGCGTAAAGCTCACCCTGGGCCTGGTGCAGGCTGTCACCAATGGCATAATGCTGAGCACGCCTGTCTTCCAGGCGCTTTTCCGCGTCACGCAGGTTCGCGGTCTCGAATTCGAGAGCCGTTTGCAGAGACTGGAACTCTTTTTCCGCGGTGGTACGCTGCATGGCGGCTTCCTGTTTGCGGGCCCACCACAAAAGATTCTGGGCCGTTTGCAACTGGGCTTTCATATCCTTGAACTGCCAGGCAATCCTGGCCTGTTCTTCCAGATGCAGTAACTGCTTTTGCAGTTCCTGGCTA
This sequence comes from Nitrosospira sp., assembly GCA_046716045.1. Classification (GTDB taxonomy): domain Bacteria; phylum Pseudomonadota; class Gammaproteobacteria; order Burkholderiales; family Nitrosomonadaceae; genus Nitrosospira. The sequence goes on along the minus strand of JBKJYB010000070.1, from coordinate 16,173 downwards.
ATATCGCTCATCCGCAAAAGGTTTTCGCGCGTATCGGCCAGACGCAATTCCGTCTCACGGCGACGTTCGCGGTATTTCGATATCCCGGCGGCCTCCTCAAGAAATACACGCAACTCCTCAGGCTTTGCCTCAATGATGCGAGAGATCATACCCTGCTCGATTATGGCGTAGCCACGCCCGCCAATGCCGGTGCCGAGAAAAATATCGGCGATGTCACGGCGGCGCACATGAATATTATTGATGTGGTAGGTTGATTCGCCATCCCGCTGCAACACCCGCTTGATACAGATCTCCGCATAGCTCGACCACTGCCCCGCCGCCTTACCAAGATTATTGTCAAACATCAGCTCCACGCTGGCGCGTCCCACCGGTTTACGATTGGCGGAACCGTTGAAAATCACGTCTTGCATGGATTCGCCGCGTAACGCAGATGCCCGTGATTCGCCCAGAACCCAGCGCACCGCGTCGATCACATTGGATTTGCCGCAGCCATTGGGGCCCACAACGCCGACCAGATCACCGGGAACAGAAATTTCAGTGGGATCAACAAAGGATTTGAAACCAGCGAGTTTGATATGGGAGAGACGCAATTTAACCTAAATCCGGCAGTTGTAGCGAATTCACCAAAAAAGTGAAGATCAATTGGGGCAAAAAATCATTGGGAATCATGGCGCCAACTTTGAAAAATGAGTGAAAAATGAGCGGTCAACCCCCAAGTTTAGGCTTATGGTTCGCAACCAGTTATAATTGCGTAGCTCCACAGTAAAATCTTAATGTTACTCCTGAAAGATCCACCCGGGAGAAGACCATTCTAACCGATTTGACCGAGATAAGAGAATGCCCAGTCGTCCCACAAAAGAACTGGAAATCTTCCCTAACCCCACACTGGCTCGGGATTACCATATCCACATGGAAATTCCGGAGTTTACCTGCCTCTGTCCAAAAACGGGGCAACCGGATTTTGCCACCCTGATCCTCGACTACATCCCGGATAAAAAGTGCGTTGAGCTTAAGAGTCTTAAACTTTATATCTGGTCTTACCGTAACGAGAGCGCATTCCATGAAGCTGTCACGAACCACATTGTCGATGACCTGGCCGCCGTCTTGAAGCCAAGATACCTGCGCCTCACCGCCAAATTTTTCGTACGTGGCGGCATCTTCACCAATGTCGTCGTGGAACACCGCAAATCGGGATGGAAACCTTTACCGGTAGTGGAGCTGAGTAAATTTGAGGGTCAGTCTACAACACGAGGATGAGTTTTCCGTGGAGCGAGGATAAGCATTTCTCGTTTATTCTTGCTCTCACGCTGCCGGAAAATCCACCTCGGTCGCACCAATTTTCTGAAAATCAGCCCACGCCACATTCAAGGTTACAAATCTTACAGGATGGCCATGTCACTAGCCGGACGCATGCAAATACAACAATCGACGGTAATCCTGATGGTCAGCCTGGGGCTGATAACTGTAAATTTCACAGCACACGCGACGAAACCTGCTGAGCAACCAATTTCTCAATCCGTGCCGGCGGACGTACACGAAAAATCCGATGATGCTTCCGTCGCTGAAGGCAAAGTTGGCGCGCCCTCCGAAGACCCGGACAAAACGGACGATTCCGCCGCTGAGCTACCCGCGTCTCCAGCCGATCTATGGGAACGTATACGTAGCGGCTTCGCCATGGCTGAAATGGATAGCGAGGAGGTGCGTAATGGTGAGAATTTTTACGTCAACCGCCCCGAATACGTGAAACGCATTATCGAACGCAGCAAGCGTTATCTGTTTCATATTGTTGAAGAGGTAGAGCGCCGCCGCATGCCCGCCGAGATCGCGCTGCTACCTATTATTGAAAGCGCTTTCAACCCCAAGGCTTATTCTCGCAGCCATGCCTCGGGCATTTGGCAGTTCATTCCATCCACCGGCAAGAACTACGGATTAAGCCAGAACTGGTGGCACGATGACCGACGGGATATTGTCGCAGCCACCCGCGCCGCGCTGGATTATTTACAAAACCTCTATAGCATGTTTGGCGACTGGGAGCTCGCACTGGCTTCATACAACTGGGGCGAGGGCGCAGTGGGGCGCTCACTCATGAAAAACCGCGGCAATGGGCTGCCAGCGGATTTTCGCAATATCACCCTGCCCCCCGAAACCCAGAGCTATGTTCCCAAGCTGATCGCGATAAAAAACATCATCTCCAATCCGGCAGCCTTTGGCATCGAGCTTGAATCCGTGCCCAACCAGCCCTATTTTGAGGCGGTCGCGGCAACTCGCCATATTGACATAAAACTTGCGGCAGAGCTTGCGGATATTTCCGTAGATGAGTTCAATGCACTTAATCCCGCCCACAATCGGCCCGTCATCAATGTCAATAAACCCCGTGTCCTGCTACTCCCGGTGGATAAAGTGGAAATTTTTACCGAGAACCTGAGAAATCACGACAAGCCCCTGGTATCGTGGCAAGCCTATCAGGCAAAAAGGGGAGAAACCGCGGAAAAAATTTCATCACGGTACGGCATCAGCGTGCAGCAATTAAAACAAATCAACGACATTCACGGACATGGCAGAATCGTGCTGGGGCAGACTTTGCTGGTACCACTTAACAAACACGCTGATGGTGCGGATATTTCCATCATGAACGATAAACCTGTTACACCGAGAATGCTCCAGCGCGACTTCGTTTATGCCGTCAAGAAGGGGGATGCGCTATCCAGCATTGCCCAGCGTTACGGCATTACCGTGGCGCAGATAAAGTCATGGAATGACGGTACCGAACGGCTCCTGATCGGCCAGAAACTCGTACTCAAGCATACCCCGTTTGACAGAACACCGCTCGCCTCTTCAGAAAAACGTGCCCTCCCCGCAAAGAAAAGCATGTAATGTTGCTGCTAGCGCCTACGATGATTTATTCTGAAATTCCTTAGACACTTCCGCTATAAATCCCGAGAGGATGATTTTCTCGCGCGGGCATTATCCTGCGGCTGCGTATGGCAAACATGCTCGCGAGGCCAAGTCCGAGAAGCACTAGCGTCGCTGGTTCTGGAACAGTGCCTACTTCGCTGGGAATGGTACTGCCAGGATCACCGCCGCCAGGTCCAACACCGTCAGGCCCACTACCGCCAGGTCCAACACCGCCTCCAGGTCCAGTACCACCAGGCCCACCACCGCCACCAGGCCCACCACCGCCTCCAGCTCCAACGCCACCCGGCAGGCCACCTCCGCCGGGGCTAGTGCCGGAACCACTGCCTCTGGCAGCGAGATTACCGCCCCTCCCTCTGCTACCAGAACCAGTTGTCCCTCCTCCTCCGAAACAAAGACTATCTTCCCGCAAACCGGGCTTTTGCGACTGCCCATAATACCGTTGCGGGCATTCGCCTCTCGGACCTCGCGGGGTCAGGAGGGTGTTGTGGGCTTGATCCGATTGGGCCTGCTGGCCAGCGGCCCCTGGGCTTTCCCCAGTTGCCCCCCAGTCCGTCGGGCCGACGCCCAGAGTGGCAAGAAAGCCCACAATTGTATTTTCATCCTCGCTCGATCCGATACCGTCATCGTTTGCGGCGATCTCGCCCAGAGGAAGATCGAAGATTGTAAAACCGGCGGCGGGCGAACTCAGCAACGGCGTGGCAAAGGCTGAGTAGAGGCCATAAAGCAAATTGAGTCCACTAAAATTACCTAATAGATTATTCTCGTTGATGTTCTCATTCCATACGGAAGGATTCACAGGAAATAATACGTTATCAGCTTCGGGGCGGCTCATGCTGCCATCATTGTACTTCGCGGAAGTATCGTCAGCCGCGGCGCCCGCCACGTTGACATGCAATATCGGTACAGCGTAGGCGCTTGCCGAAAATAAAACGATCAACGATGCAGCTGATCGCCATAAAAATTTTCCTGTGTTCATGATATGAAGATCCCGGTGCACGCTAGGATTATTACGCTAAAACTCAGCGTTAAGCATGTTTGCATCGTAGCAACTCTGGCCGCAGACACAATTGGACGTTAGTACACCTTGCCGCCCGCCGGAATTGAGGAATCGGGGCGAATAAGTAATCGGGTGAGGAGAGATTTTGAGGATTTTGAAGGCCAATAGCTGTTCGTATTGGCCGAGAAAGCAGTAAAGTATGGACCGGCCGGACGTTTTTGCAGCCGATTTCCTTTAACCCGGATGTTTCATAAATTCGCGTGATGATTGCGCAGGATTTTGTTTTGTAGGGGGGTTTGTGAAAGAGTGGCGTAGTTATTCATACGCCCGACTGAACAAAATTTCCATACGAAACAAAAGACCAGCGAGTGCGCGCGTTAATTTATGAAACATTCGGGTTAAGTCCGGCAGCTAATGTACAGCCGACTTGGAAAATACTTGCAGAACAACCACACCGGCAATGATAAGTGCCAGTCCAATGATAGCGGGGGTATCGAGCGATTGTCCAAAAACCAGCCAGGCAATGAGCGCGATAAGTACGATACCGGCACCGGACCAGATGGCGTACGCAACTCCCACCGGAATGGTGCGCAAGGTCAACGACAGGAAGAAAAAGGCAATGGCGTAACCCGCCACCACTAAAAGCGAGGGCCATAACTGTGTAAAACCATTGCTCGCCTTCAAGGCGGAGGTCGCCACAACCTCGCTGACGATTGCGACGGAGAGGAAAAGCCACTGCTTCATTGTTGAGCTCCTGACAGATGGGTGCCGGCCAAAATCCGCAAACCCGATATCACCTCCCAATCAAATAGAGAGTTGCGATAAGGGTGATAAGGGATCACATTGATTCATGTCACCAGTTTCTGTGATTTAGCAGGAACTCGCAAGCAAGTCTGCCGCTTCTCTCGGCAACACGCCGGATGATGGCTATTCACCTGGAGAAAGCTTTTCAACTAGTCGCATGCTCCCTACTGAACAGAGTAGAAGCGTTCCCCTGCAATTAATACATCGACCTTTTGCGAAATTGGATTATCAGCCGGCACGAATAAGGAGCCAAGTGCCGGCAATCTCAATCATTGGCAATAATAATACTTTGTGTGCGGCAGCGTATCGACTAAACTCCATCTTTTCATTAGTGTTTCTTAGTTGCCAATTCGCTTGAACTTAAAAAGCTGTTTCTCAGATTATTTAACAAGAGGCGCGAATGCCAAGAAAAAAACTGCTTACGCTCTCCTGGTTATCCAGGCCGTACGCTAAAAAAATGACGAATGCCGCGCGGTTTTTACCAATCATTGCAGCCATTTTATTTCATACGTCCATTGTCAGCGCCGCGATACCCGATGATTCCTATATCGCGGGTTATGCTGCGGGGATTCTCAAACGCGATTTCAAGCTCGATCTCTCTTCCCTGGTGGTACGAAACGGCGTTGTTACAGTGCCGGTAGGTGAGTTAACGCCAGAAGACCGAACACGAATTTTGCAGATGTTATCGGAAATCCCCGGAGTTACCGGGGTAATAGCGCTGGAAGGCACCAGCAAGGAGGTTATAGCCCCCGACCCTGTTCAAACCGAGCGAGCAGCGGATAAAAAGCTGGAAAGAACCAATCAGCAGGTCATAGCCGATCCTGCAACGCCTGGCATCCGGAGCGCTCCCGAAAGTTCATCGGAAACAAATACAACAGTTTTTGCGACGGGCTTTCTACCCACCGGCCATCTGTTTAAACCATTACTGGCTGATCCGCGATGGGCTCACTTCTCAGCCGCCTACCGCAATTATATTGGGGATAATATTGACGGAAATAACAATGGGGCGGTCAGTTTCGGTGAAACGATACCGTTTTATCGGGCCAATCTGGGGAAGTCCATTGTGCAATGGGAGACAGGTCTCCAGGCCGGCGTCTTTAGTGACTTCAATCTGGATGCACGCTCATCCGATCTCATCAACACAGATTTTATTGCATCGGTTTACGCAAGTGTTCGTGCACGTCAATTTTCCGCATTTGGCCGTATCTTCCATCAAAGTTCGCATCTTGGCGATGAGTTTCTGCTGCGAACCACCTTGGAGCGCATAAATCTCAGCTACGAGGGGGCTGATCTCAAGCTCTCGTACGAGCTTCCGTATGGAGTACGGGTTTACGGCGGTGGGGGCGGTATTTTTCACAAACAACCATCGACAATCAAGCCCTGGTTAATACATTATGGCATTGAGTTCAGAAGTCCCTGGCGCATAGAGTTTGCCTCAATGCGACCCATTCTGGCGGTAGACTTGAAAAACTGGGAACAAAACAATTGGAACACAGACGTATCTGCTAGAGCCGGGGTCCAATTCGATAATTTTCAGGCATTCGGCCGCAAGCTCCAGTTCCTCGTAGAATATTTTCACGGCAATTCTCCAACCGGCCAGTTTTATAAGGAAAGGGTCGAATATCTGGGTATCGGAGCGCATTACCATTTCTGAGCCCATTTATATAGATGAATATATGAATGGATGACAACCGGTTCTTTCTCGTCGCACGGCATTAGAAGGAAGCGCGAATAAAGCGGCAGGCGTTATACTAGGAAATCAAAGATTTCAATCTCTAGGGCATGCCCAATATCGCCATTCGCGGCTATCCACCGCATGCTTTCGATACGCTTGTTCGATATGGCTTTCATCCGGTACTAGCCCGCATTTACGCTGCGCGCGGTATCGAAGAGCCTGGTCAACTCGACGTGGAATTGTCACGGCTGATTCCATTTGAGCGTCTGAAGAACGTTTCCATCATGGCGGCACGCCTGGCCGACGCAATCCTTGCGCGAAAGCGCCTGCTGATCGTAGCCGATTATGATTCGGACGGCGCCACTGCTTGTGCTGTTGGCATACGTGCATTGAGAAAATTTGGCGCGATAGTGGATTATCTTGTTCCCAATCGTTTCGAATACGGTTATGGTCTCACGCCGGAAATCGTACGGCTTGCCGCCGCCACCGAGACTCGTCCGGACATCCTCATAACGGTGGATAACGGCATCGCCAGCGTGGAAGGCGTGGCGGAAGCCAATAGGCTCGGCATGCAAGTGTTTGTGACTGACCATCACCTCCCCGGAGATGAACTGCCGGATGCCGCCGTCATTGTAAATCCGAATCAGCGCGGTTGTGATTTTCCCAGTAAGCATCTCGCCGGGGTGGGTGTGATGTTTTACCTGATACTGGCACTACGGGCGGAGTTGCGCGCTAGAGGGGTGTTTGCGCCTCCTAAAAAGGAACCTAATCTGGCCAGTCTGCTTGACCTTGTCGCATTGGGCACCGTGGCCGACGTAGTGAAACTTGATGACAACAATCGAATTCTGGTGGGGCAAGGCTTGCAACGCATCCGTAAAGGACGTGGCTGCGCGGGTATTAATGCCCTACTGCAAGTCGCGCGGCGTGATTTCCGGCGGACCTCCACCTACGAATTGGGTTTCATGCTTGGGCCGAGATTGAATGCCGCAGGACGGCTCGACGATATGGCGCTGGGTATTGAATGCCTCATCACCGATGACGAATCTCGTGCCTCGCAACTTGCTTCGCAACTCGACGCGCTTAACCGTCAGCGCAGGGAAATTGAAGCGGATATGCAGGACAGCGCTCTGATTATGCTGGAAACCGCCCTTTCCACGCATCATGCGCAAAATGCGACGCAACACGGCACTGGCAAGACTTTGAATACCCATAGCTTGAGCCTGTTCGATCCCGGTTGGCACCAGGGCGTGATCGGCATACTCGCGTCGCGCATGAAAGACAAATTTCACCGTCCCGTTATTGCATTTGCACCTGGCAGCGATGGTGAAATAAAAGGTTCCGGGAGATCCATTACAGGGTTTCATCTGCGTGATTCATTGGATCTGGTTTCCAAGCGTTACCCGGGCCTACTGCTTAAATTTGGGGGCCACGCGGCAGCGGCGGGACTGACGGTGCGCGCCAGCGATTTCGAAAAATTTCGTGATGCTTTCGAGCAAACCGCGCAGGCGCTGCTCACCCCCGCTGATCTCACACTTATTATCGAAACCGATGGCAGCCTGGATGAATCCGAAATGAATCCGGAACTGGCGCGGCATCTTACGGAACAGGTGTGGGGACAGGGCTTCTCCCAGCCTGCGTTCAATGCCCGCTTCCGAGTGGAGACGCAGCGGATAGTCGGAGAGAAACATCTGAAGTTAAAACTGAGGAAGCAGGAAACACAAACCGGAGAGCGTGGATCGAACAAATCAGGCCGTCTCTATGATGCCATACTATTCTTCCACACTGCTCCACTGCCGGAAACGATAGATGCCGTTTACCGGCTGGAACTGAATGAGTTCAACGGCGGCTCCGCGCTGCAATTCGTTCTGGATCATTGGTTTCAATCCGATTCAGGAACCGGAGCCTCATCATCGGCTTCCTGAAAGGCAAGAACCTCGATACACGTTCATTTTGCCATCCGCCTCTCATCCCTTGATCAGCCTGCTGAATCAGATCGAATGAACAGCAGCGCTCCTTGTCTTGCAACTGTCAACCAGCCATACCGGGCATCGTGATGAAGGAACCGAGCTGTTAACTGACATATAATGTCCTTTTTAATGTGGAGCGATGGCGTTTATTATTCGCTGCCCATTGACGATAGACAATAAACAATAATATCCGCAGATGCCACTCAAGCTGACTATTCCCGCACCCGGTTCAACAATCCGCTATCCACATTTTGACGGCTCTTGCGATGCACTCGCTCTCGCACAGCTGGCGCAGCAGGCAAAACCGGTAGCGATCATTACGGCGAGCGCACTTGCCGCGCAAAGATTGCTGGAAGAAATTCCTTTTTTTTCACCCGGGCTGAAAACTCATCTGCTGCCGGATTGGGAAACACTGCCATACGACACCTTCTCGCCCCACCATGACCTGATTTCTGAACGGTTAGCCACGCTTTATCAGATCATGAGTGGCGCCTGCGATATATTGATCGTACCCGTCACCACCGCGCTATACCGCATGCCGCCACGAGAATATCTCGCTGCGCACACCTTTTTTCTTAAGCGGGGAGAAACGCTCAATCTGAGCGCGCTGCGCAGCCAGATGACCCTGGCGGGTTACACGCACGTCACTCAAGTACTATCGCCAGGGGAATACAGCTTGCGTGGTGGCCTGATCGATCTGTTCCCGATGGGCAGTCCGCTGCCTTACCGCATTGATTTACTGGATAACGAAATCGAAACCATCCGCACGTTCGACGTAGATACGCAGAGAAGCGTCTATCCCGTCAGCGAAATACGGTTACTACCGGCGCGTGAGTTCCCCTTTGACGAAGAGGGCCGCGCTTGTTTTCGAAGCAATTTCCGCGAAAAATTCGAAGGCGATCCATCACGAAGCCGCATTTACAAGGATGTAAGCAAAGGCGTCGCACCCGCGGGCATCGAATATTACTTGCCGTTATTTTTCACCCATACCGCGACATTGCTCGACTACTTGCCACAAACGATGCCGCTTTGCCTCCACCATGATATCTACCCGGCAGTCGAGAACTTCTGGCGCGACACGCAATCGCGCTATCGGTTGCTACGCGGCGACAATGACCGGCCGCTACTACCGCCGGGAGAATTGTTTGTCACGACAGAGGCTTTTTTCGGCGCGCTAAAGCCTTATCCTCGTGTTGAAATCCCATACGAAACTCAAGGCTCGAATCTCAATGCCCAAAATTTGACCCGTTCGCTGCCACCCCTGCAGATCGACCGCCGCGCTGATGATCCCGCAGAGAGGCTTGCCGGATTCATTCCGGAATTCGCCGCCAGCTTCAAATCGCCCGCTGGGCGAACATTGCTGCTGGCTGAAAGCCTCGGTAGGCGAGAACTGATCCTGGATCACCTGAAGCAATACGGGCTATCTCCTGATATTTGCGATGGTTATGCACAATTTCTGGCGAGCACCCGGCCTTTTATGCTCAGCGTTGCCCCGCTGCATACCGGTTTCATACTCTCCGCTGAAGGCATGGCCTTCATCACCGAGAATGAACTCTACGCAAGACATCTGCATGGCCGCCGTGAACGTGATTCGCGCAAGGCTACAGCGGTGGGTGATGCGATGCTGCGCGATCTCTCCGAGATTAAATCCGGTGATCCGGTGGTACATGAACAACATGGCATCGGCCGTTACCTTGGACTGATAAGCATGGATTTGGGAGAAGGCGCAACCGAGTTTTTGTCGCTGGAATACGAGGGAGGAGACAAACTTTACGTACCGGTCTCGCAACTGCATCTTATCGGGCGGTACAGCGGAGCGGCGCCCGAAGCCGCACCGTTGCATAAACTCGGCAGCGGCCAATGGGACAAGGCCAAGCGTAAGGCGATGCAGCAGGTGCGCGATACCGCCGCGGAACTGCTCAATCTGTATGCTCAGCGTACCGCTCGCCTGGGCCATGCGTTTGGTTTCAGGCAACATGATTATGAAGCCTTTGTCGAGGGCTTCGGCTTCGAGGAAACACCCGATCAGGCGGCTGCGATTGAGGCGGTGATCGAGGATCTGACTTCAGGTAAGCCGATGGACCGATTGATCTGTGGCGATGTGGGTTTTGGCAAGACCGAAGTGGCGTTACGCGCTGCCTTCGTCGCCGTTGCCGATGGCAAACAGGTAGCGGTACTGGTGCCTACCACACTACTGGCCGAGCAACACTTCCAGAATTTTTCCGATCGCTTCAGTCTGATTGCGGACGAGTGGCCAATAAAAATTGCGGAGCTGTCACGTTTCCGTTCGGTCAAGGAGCAAACCCAGGCATTGAATGGGCTGGCCAGCGGACAAATAGAGATTGTCATTGGCACTCATAAACTGATTCAGAAAGGAGTGAAATTCAAGAACCTGGGTCTGGTCATCATTGACGAGGAACATCGCTTTGGCGTGCGTCAGAAGGAGCAGCTGAAGAACCTACGCGCTGAAGTCGATGTACTGACGCTTACCGCGACACCTATTCCCCGCACGCTTGCGATGTCACTGGAGGGCCTGCGCGACTTTTCCGTGATCGCTACCGCACCGCAGCGGCGGCTTGCAATCAAAACTTTTGTCAGCCGCCTTTCCGAGGGGGTCATCCGCGAGGCGTGCCTGCGAGAACTGAAACGTGGCGGCCAGATATATTTTCTGCACAACGAAATAGGCACTATTCAGCCGATGCATGACAAGCTCGCCCGATTGTTGCCGGAAGCGCGCATACAGATCGCCCATGGACAAATGCGCGAACGCGAGCTGGAGTACGCGATGAAGGATTTTTATCAACAGCGTTTTAATCTGCTGCTTTGTACCACCATCATCGAGACCGGCATTGACGTCCCCACCGCCAACACCATCATCATCAATCGCGCGGACAGATTCGGCCTTGCCCAATTGCATCAATTGCGCGGGCGGGTAGGCCGCTCACACCATCAGGCCTATGCTTACCTGTTGATACCGGAAGAAGAGGCGCTTGGCGCACAAGCCAGAAAGCGCCTTGAAGCCATACAGACAATGGAAGAACTGGGGGCGGGCTTTTACCTCGCCATGCACGATCTGGAAATCCGGGGTGCTGGCGAAGTACTGGGCGAATCCCAAAGCGGCGAAATGCAGGAAATTGGCTTCAATCTTTACACTACCATGCTGGATGCCGCCGTCCGGTCATTGAAAGAGGGTAAAGAGCCTGATATCCAGCATCCTCTGGGAGTCGCTACCGAAATTAACCTGCATGTGCCCGCCTTGTTGCCGGAAGACTACTGTAGCGACGTGCATGAACGGCTGGTACTGTACAAACGCTTGGCCAATTGCACAAGTGATGAGCAGCTGGATGACATGCAAGGTGAATTGATAGACCGCTTCGGCCTGATGCCGGATCCCGTCAGAGCGTTACTGGACTGCCATCGCCTGCGTATTGCCGCCAAGCCATTGGGAATCACCCGGGTGGAAGCCGGCATTGACTATATCCAGGTACAATTTATCCCCGATCCGCCGGTGGATGCCGCAAAAATCATCATGCTCATTCAACGTAGCCGCGAATATGAACTTTCCGGCCCCGATCGCTTGAAAATAAAGGCGAGGATTCCGGGGGTGGCGGAACGGGTAAAACGAATAAAGAATTTGATCGCCGAGTTAAGTAAATGAAAATCCAGTAAAATGAGATATGCGTAAAATCATCCGCAGCGCATCCTGGTACGATACCGGCGCATATTTTATTGAAAGTCCCCATAGGTATTGTTTTCAGTGAAGAATTTCAGGTGCCCAATCGCCGTTTTCAGGAAAAATCATCCTGCGTTCGGGCATGACATTCCCGTCTATTTTGACATTTTCAGAAATATTTATTCACATGGTGTGGTTAAAAAGTATAAAAAGCAAAATAATGGTTTTCGCCATCATAGCCACGCTCATCCCGTCGTTGGGACTGGGATTGCTGTCGTTTCGGCAGAATGAGGCGCAGATCAGCGGTAACGTCACTCGTGAACTTCGTACGCTGACAAGTGACGCCAGTCGCGAAATAGAACTCTGGATCGATAGACGCGCCCACGAGGTGCGTGTATCGTCCACATCCAGTGCGGTCATCGACGGGTTATCGGCGATTGCCCGGCCGCAAGCGAATACGCGGGCAAATACGACCACTAAGAATTCTCAAGCCCTGGCGCATTATCTGCGTTCAGTGCAAGAAAAGCTCGACACATTTCGGGAACTGACGGTAGTGAATGCCGACGGACAGGTTGTGGCAAGCAGTGCGGCAGCAGCCGCTGCGGTAACGCTTCCAAATGAGTGGCTGCCAAACTCCCTCACGGAGGGCCTGGTGATCGTACCTCCTCATTGGGACGAACAATACACCACCGCGACACTCAGCATCGCGGTTCCGGTATTATCATACGACAATTTACTAATGGGGGCGTTGGTCGCTGTGGTTGACCTGCGCACGTTGCAGCCTCATCTGAAAAGCACTATGAAATCGCCGCCGGGCGAAGTACTCCTGCTGGATCGAGACGGAAGAATTCTTGTCAGCAGCCAGGCTGGTGCGGAGAAACTGAAACAACTGGATGTATCGGTACTGCGACGCTTGCAGGCACAACCCGGCGAGTCTCGGGTCTTCGAGGGAATGACGCATCGGGAGGTTATCGGGCTCGCCGATGTCTCGGAATATCTGCCCGTCACCATAGTGGCGGAACGTGATCGCGCCGAAGTCTACAGCGCCTGGGTAGAACTGCGCGATATGTTTCTGGCGCTCGTGGGCGCGCTGGTTATAGTAGTGGCGGCAGTGGCCTTTCAGATGGGCCGTTCGATTGTCGGGCCATTGCAACGGCTGATCGGCGCGGCGGACAGGATTGCCGGCGGCGATCTTGAGGTACGGCTGGCCGCGACACGAAATGACGAACTGGGTCGTCTCACCCAGGTATTCAACCAGATGGCGGATAGACTGCGCCACAGCCACGCCGAGATTATGGCTGCCAATCACGCCATGCAGCAGCAGAATCAGGTGCTGGAAACACTCTCCATAACCGATAGTCTTACCGGCCTGTACAACCGCAGCAAACTTGATGCGATTCTCAGCGATGAGCTCGCGCGTTTCAAACGCACCCAGCGAGAATTTACGTTGTTAATGATGGATATCGACTACTTTAAAACACTCAACGATACGTATGGCCACATCACTGGCGATGAGATCCTGGCAGCGGTAGCCGGAATACTTGTTCAGTCGATCCGCAGTATCGATTATGCGGCACGCTATGGCGGCGATGAATTCATTATTATTCTGGTGGAAACCTCAACGCATCAGGCGCTGAAAACGGCGGAACGCATCCGCTCTCAGGTAGAAAATATGCGTTACAGCGCCAATGATTCGATAATCACGGTAACGGTGAGTATCGGCGTTGTGCAGTGCCAGTCCGGCGACATAACACCGACAGCAGTATTCGCTCGCGCCGATAATGCGCTCTACGAAGCTAAGCACGCCGGCCGTAATCGAGCTTTCTGCGTCTCCTAACGGCCTGTTGGCTTTAAGGTATCGAAGCGAAAAAGTGACTGAGTGAGTACAGATTTTTAGGATTTGAAGGGCGAATAGTATTCTATCGGTCGAAAAAGCAGCGAAATATGGACCGGCCCGCTGCTTTTACACCCGGTTTTTGCAGCCGATTTTCTTTAAGTCCGGCGGGCTGCCAGTGCGTCATGAATATCGCTTATTTAACCCGGATGTTTCATAAATTGACGCGCGTCAATTTATGAAACATCCGGGTTAAAAATATACCTGCGAACTATTTGCGATTTGACGTCTGCGTAGGTACCGAAAACCGCATAGAGTCATGACTGGATCATTCCCATGCCGCGCTATTCGTCGTTGTTGTGAACAATACTATTTGCCCACTTGCGCCTCCAGCAATGTATTCAGCACCCATCCCGACTGCCCATCGGCTGTCTGAATTCTCAGCCAGTCACCTTGATATGCCTCTGCCGTTATCGGGGAATCTTTTTTCACTATACTAAGCACCGCTGCGCCTAGCGCCGGCTTCTGACGCAGATTGCTATTGGTCGCGGCACGCAACGGGATAGGCACCTCGAATGGCGTTGTCACACGGCGCGGGTCTGGCATCTTGAAAACACGATTGTTCTTTATCATATCGATAAATCCGCGAGCGTACGCGGCGTACTCCATGGCCGCGACATGATTGTCTTCCGCATAGGATGCGGCAGCGGCGCTCAAGAAACGCTGTGCCTGACTTTGCATCACCTGCTCGGACTCTGTAAATTGGGATGACTTCAAGTTTTCCATGGCAACCTCGGCCTCTGCAATTGTCGAGGCGGCGGCGGGCCGCGTGGCCAACCGCCGAAGCTTCACCTGGGCGTGGACAGCCTGACTGCTTGTCTCCTGCAAAGTCTTGTCCTGATCCTGCTGCCGGGCTTGTTGAACGCGGATCTGCGCCTCTTTTTCCACGAGCATCTTTTGCAGGCGTTCGATTTCCTGTTGCTGCGCCTCCTTTTCCACCTCCTTTTCCACCTCCTTTTCCACTAGCAGCTTTTGCATGCGTTCAATTTCTTGCTGTTCCTTCATGCGAGACTCTGGGGGGACGGCCGGGAGTTCGGGTGGCTGCGATTTCAGGAGGATGCCGCATCCCATCATGTTCAGCCCCAGCAGCACCAGAGTTATCCAGCATAACACCTGCCTTGCTCGAACCTGTGGCAGCCTGTACAGCTTATCCATCTGTATCGAAAATCCTTTCACTTCCTTATCTCCCGGTTCCAATACCTAAAATACACGATGTATTATCGCGCAGTTCTCATTTCGCAGCTCAGCTTCATGTTATACGCATCATCATTCTGACGGACTACTTACAATAACGGCGTAATACGCCTGGACTTTACCCTGGCTGCCCGCTTTTAAGCGGTATTTTTACCGGCACCACCCGGCTGGCCGCAAGTTTTGCGCGGAATCTTGCCTCGACAGTATCGACACCATTCGCCAGCGCCACACCCATACGGCGATTAATGAACGATTCCGGCTTACCGAATAGACGCAAGTCGCTTTGCGGTACACGCAACGCTTCGTCCACACCGCTAAACGCGATAGCCTTCTGTTCCAGCTGCCCATAAATCACGGCACTCGCGCCCGGCGCGCGCAAACCGGTATTCACTGGAAGACCAAGTATGGCGCGGGCATGGAGCTCGAATTCGTTCTGAAGCTGACTGCACATCGTTACCATGCCGGTATCATGCGGGCGCGGACTGACCTCACTGAACCACACTTCGTCGCCCTTAACAAATAGCTCCACGCCAAAAATACCCAAGCCTCCGAGGTTACCGGTGATCTTCTCGGCAATGCAACGCGCACGTCGCAATGCGAGTGGCGACATTGCCTGTGGTTGCCAGCTTTCCACGTAATCGCCTTGAATCTGAATATGGCCAATGGGCTCGCAAAAATGTGTTTCCACGTCACCATTCGCACTCACTGCACGCACGGTAAGCTGTGTTATTTCATAATCGAAATCAATGAAACCTTCGACGATTACCCGTCCCTGATCCACCTGCCACCGCTTCCGGCATAATTCCACGCGGCCTCCACTTCGCCGGTTGTATCAATTTTTTACTGGCCCTTGCCAGAGGACGACATCACCGGCTTCACTATGCAAGGGTAGCCGATGCTATTTTCAATTTCCGCGCGCAATTCTTTCAGGCTGCTGGCAAAGGCATACGGCGACGTCGGCAAACCCAGCGTTTCAGCCGCAAGACGGCGGATTCCCTCACGGTGCATGGTGAGCTGCGCGGCGCGCGCTGTCGGAATGACGCGCGCCATACC
>JBKJYB010000069.1:0-2539 GCA_046716045.1 Nitrosospira sp. | reverse complement strand
ACCAGTGATGAAATTCTTCTCCTTTCCCCGCTTGGGCAGACGGTGGCACAGATTCAGCGCAATCGTGAAGGCGTGTATCTGACGACTTCCGAGCAGGAAACTTTTTACGCCTTCGATGCGGAAACCCTGACTGAACGAGTGTTGGGCTGGCGCCTGCCGCTCATGGGTTTGCAATATTGGGTACAAAGCGTGAGTTCGCCCGCGACCGTATCCGAGATGGATATGGATATCGACGGGGCAGTTGTAACTATGCGTCAGGACGGATGGGAAATTAGTTATTTAAGCCATTTTCCGATGATAGGGACACAAACCATGCAGGCGCAAACTGCGCGTCCAAAGTTGTTGATGCTTAAACGTCCCGGCCTTCAAATAAAACTCATCATAGACAGCTGGAATCCGAGTAACCACTGAGGCCAATGCTGATTCAATGACCAAGCTCGTTTGCCTCGCCCCAGCCAAACTCAATCTGTTCCTGCATGTGGTCGGGCGTAGAGAAGATGGCTATCATCTGTTACAAACGGTTTTTCGCTTCGTGGATTTTTCGGACCGGTTCAATTTCGCTTTGCGGGAAGACGGCGCGATCAGACTGCATACGCCCACTCCCGGTGTGCCTGAAGATAAAGATTTGTGTGTACGCGCCGCAAAACTGCTACAGCGGGAAAGCGGCATTTCTCTGGGTGCCGATATTTTGCTGGAAAAGCGTATCCCAATGGGGGGCGGGTTGGGCGGTGGCAGTTCCGATGCGGCGACGACATTGCTGGCGCTCAATCGTTTATGGCGATTAGGCTGGAAAAGGAGTCAGCTATTGACACTCGGGCTCGGGTTGGGTGCGGACGTGCCTGTATTCATTTTCGGTGAAAATGCTTTTGCCGAAGGTATAGGCGAAAAACTTTCATCCATCACGCTTCCACCCGCATGGTATCTAATCCTGATCCCGCCTGTGCACGTGTCAACCCCGCAGGTTTTTGCCAGTAAAGAATTGACACGAAACACGATTCCAATCAAAATACCGCCCTTTTCCGTCGAGCATGGGCATAACGATCTGGAGCCGGTGGTATGCGGGACTTATCCCGAGGTAGCGCGCCATCTGGAGTGGCTCAGACGGCTCGATTACACCCGGAAGGTGGCGATGACAGGCTCGGGTGCTTGTGTGTTTGCAGAGTTCGCCACGGAGCTGGCGGCACAAATGGCCTTGGCGCAGGTTCCAGCCGATATGACAGGTTTTATGGCACAAGGATTGGATCGCCATCCCATGCATGATTTTGCGGAGTAGTAAATTTGGGGAGTCGCCAAGTGGTAAGGCACCGGATTTTGATTCCGGCATTCGTAGGTTCGATCCCTACCTCCCCAGCCAAGTCTTGAAATACCGGCTCAGTCAGGCAAGATGTGCGAGGAGCTGCTTGTATCTCTTTTGTCCCTTCAGTATCGGCTAAGAATTTTCAAATAGTTACTTACCCATGGCCTACGATAGCTTGATGGTTTTCACCGGCAATGCCAATCCCAAGCTGGCGCCGGATGTGGTGCGGCATCTCAACATCCACGTGGGACGTGCAACGGTGGGCCGTTTCAGCGACGGCGAGGTAATGGTGGAAATCCTCGAAAATGTCCGTGGCAAGGACGTGTTCGTTTTGCAATCCACCTGTATGCCTACCAACGATACGTTGATGGAATTGCTGGTCCTGGTGGATGCGCTGAAGCGGGCTTCCGCAGGGCGTATTACCGCGGCGATGCCTTACTTCGGCTATGCCCGTCAGGACCGAAGGCCGCGTTCGGTACGGGTGCCGATCACCGCCAAAGTGGTGGCGAACATGCTGACCACTGTTGGGATAGACCGGCTGTTGACCATGGATTTGCATTCGGATCAGATTCAGGGGTTTTTCGACATTCCCGTGGATAATATCTACAGCATGCCGATCCTGCTGGGAGATCTGTGGAAAAGCAATTATCAGAATCTGGTGGTGGTTTCGCCCGATGTAGGCGGGGTGGTGCGAGCGAGGCAGATGGCCAAACGCCTGGAATGCGATCTGGCGATCATAGACAAGCGCCGTCCCAAATTTAACGTTGCCAAGGTGATGAACATCATTGGCGAGGTGGACGGACGCACCTGCGTTATCATGGACGACATGGTGGATACCGCCAACACTTTATGTGAAGCGGCCCGCGCGTTAAAAGAGGAGGGCGCTGAAAGCGTGCTGGCTTATTGTACTCATGCGGTATTATCGGGCAAAGCGGTGGAGCGGATTGAGAATTCCTCACTCGACAAGCTGGTTGTCACCGATACCATTCCCCTGCGTGAGGATGCCAAAGCCTGCGTTCGTATTCATCAACTGAGCGTGGCGAGCCTGCTGGCGGAAACGATGTTGAGGATCAGTAACGAGGATTCAGTGAGTTCATTGTTCATGGAGTAAGCGTTTATTAATCGGAGTCATCTGGTCGCGGATTATCCCTATTATTGAGAAAGTAAGATGAAAATTTAAATCAGCGCCAACAAACCCACGTTAAAGGGAAAAGGTGAGAGCCGCCGCCATCGGGGTTCTTG
>JBKJYB010000068.1:0-2734 GCA_046716045.1 Nitrosospira sp. | reverse complement strand
GGCCAACACCTTCTCGAATCGTGCCAGCGGCAACCCATCGACATACTTGGTCGTCAGCAGCATGGCCAACAAACCCGGACTGGCATAGTTCTTGGGCAAAGGTTGCGGCGGCAACGCCGCCGTCACCGGCGCATGTTCACGGGCGTTGCACCCATAGACCAGCCGAATATGCTGCAGCACGCGTACCTGCATCGGGACGATATCGAGCTGTTCGCTGATAACCCGGTTGACCATCACCATCGGTGTGCCGCAATCGCAGGTGCGATCAGATTCCGGCACGTCGTGAATGATCCCTATCCGTTCAAGTTCTGGCGGCAACGGCACCACGTTTTGCGCCTCGGTTGAGGTCGCGGCCAGGCCGGACGGCAACACCAAGGTGCACAGGCATGGGGACTGATACAGGGCGATAACCGAGATGCCGTGCCGTCACGCATACGCACTTGCTGAAATCGCTTCAAGTTTGACAGCGGCTACATGCGCCATCCAAAATTCCGTCCCCTTCTTCATGCTCGCTCCAGCTTGTCTGAGATGTTGCAAGAGTGCGGAAATTTGAATCAGCCGACAAGTTTGGGGTTTGTGGAGCGTTTACGCTTCCGGTTAACACCCACAACGCCCTGAGCTGAATTGATGCCGAACAGAGAGTCTAATCGAAGCACCATGGCGATCTTCTCGTGTAAACCAAGAGTCGCTCTGCCTGCGGTTGAAACTTCTCGGACCGTAGCATCTCCACCGTCGCTCAGGAACGGGATCATGGCGTAATTCTCGTATTTAGATTTTCCATGCTCAATAGTAGGAAACGGGAACCCTCGGCGCGAGCGCGCAACGCAGTTCGTAGCTAAGGGTTCCGGAGGATTTCGCGACTTCCTCGACGGGGAGCCCCGCCCCCCACAACACCACTTCGCTGCCGATCCCGGCATCTGGAAACTCGGACAAGTTCACGTAAAGCATGTCCATCGAGACGCGCCCCAGCGTCCCGGTCATGCGTCCGTTGACCAGAACAGGAGTACCGTTCGGGGCATGGCGCGAGTAGCCGTCCGCATAACCGCAGGCAACTATCCCAATGCGCATTGTCTTTTCTGCCCGGTAAATCGCCTCATACCCTATCCCCTCGCCAGGCCTGACTTCCTGAACCGCGATGATCCGGGAGGCAAGCGTCATGGCTGGCTTCAATCCGAGGCTGGAAGCAGTCACTTCAGGAAATGGGGATGCGCCGTAGAGCATGATGCCGGGGCGGACCCAATCCCCATGGGTTTCTGGATAGCGGATCAGGGCGGCCGAATTGGCGAGGCTGCGCGGGAGATCGAGCCCAGCTGCGGCTCTGCCGAAAATTTCCATTTGATCAGCCACTCCGTCCGCCTTGTCCGCTGTCGAAAAATGGGTCATCAGTACGACTTCCCCCGTCCTGCCTGATCCTTGCAGCCGCGCCAAAGCAAAGCGCAGGGCTTCCGGCCTGAAGCCGAGGCGGTTCATGCCGGTGTTGCACTTGAGAAAGACGTCGATCTTGCCGGGCAGCATGCTTGACTCCAGCATGTCGATCTGCTCGAAGCAATGGATGACGACCGCGATCCTGTTTTCGCAAATGGGCAAAAGCTCGTCCGGCGAAAAAAATCCCTCAAGCAGAACGATGCTCTGTCCGAAACCTGCCCGCCTCAGCATGAGCGCATCATTCAGTTCGAGGAGCGCGAAGCCGTTGGAACTAGACAAGGCACCAGCCGCAGGCAGCAAGCCGTGCCCGTAGGCATCGGCCTTGATCACCGAAAGGATGCGGGAATTCGGGGCGAAATCGCGCACCCTGGACAGGTTTTGGGAAAGCGCAACAAGGCTGATTCTGGCTTCGATGGGTCTGGTCATTTGTCGTCAATGGCGCAATCGTTCTTTCTGCAAGGACAGCGCGTCGAACAGCATATCGTGGGACATCTCCATGCCAGCCTTTGTCTCCAGGCACACGGGCTTGATCGACGCGACCGCCCAGACACCCCCACAAGGAGAAAGTTTCCCGCACCGCTAGTGTAGTGATGCATTCTTGATGGAACTTATTTTTGAGATCATTTTTTCAGTATTTATTGCATGAAGTGTCAAAATTGAGAACTCAAACCGTTTGTTTTGGCTGCTACGTTCACCATCTTGCAAAGAGCCTCTTCTGTGACCAGTTGTATAAGTTCCAATTAGCGTGCAACACTACACTAGATGTAGTGGGTCGTGTTTTTTTGGCATAAAGCTCGGCATAGGTCGGCGCGGTGACGTCGCCGGCGATGCCAAGCAAGGAGCAAAAGGCGTTTAAGGGGTAGAAACGGCGGTTGAAGCGGAATGTGAATTCGTTGAGATTCGCTTGCAGATGTTGGGGGACTACGCCTTAAAATCGTAAAACTGCAACGTGGCAATGAAATTGCAATAATAAGAAATTTGTGCAACATTCAGGGTAGAGCAATGCAGGGAGCAATTGTCGAGGAACGAGGCGCATCATCATTCGCGAGCAATGTGCTATGGTTTTATAATGCGATGAAAAAACCTTTCTCAGCTATCGGTAGGCAATATTTATGACAGCACAAACCCCGCTGCAACGCATTCAGAATCTAATCAACCTGGAACGTGAAGACGTCGGCACCCTGATCGTTTATGGCGTCGGCATTGGTTTATTGTCACTGGCGATGCCGGTCGCGGTACAGGCATTGGTCAATATCGTCGCTTTTGGTGCGCTATTGCAGCCATTGCTGGTGTTGACACTGGTGCTGCT
>JBKJYB010000067.1:0-2723 GCA_046716045.1 Nitrosospira sp. | reverse complement strand
GGCCGGAAATCGTTTTCTTCCTGATAGGGCATGGAGGCCGCGATAATGACGTCCTTGCGTTCCCCGGCAAGCGCCCGTGCGAACAGGGACGTGTTGCCGTTCTTCCTGATCTTATCGGTATCGGCCTGTTTGGCGCCGGCCCGGTCCATCGCCACCAGCGCCATGATGCTCAAGAAAATGGCCACCGCCACGCCGATCAGGTACAGGGGCACGTTGTTGACCCGGCGCACCCCCCCGCTTTGCGCCTGATTCGGTGAGACTGCCGACGGGCCTGTCGCCGATATGGAATTGCTCATGGCGCTACTCCTTGTAGGTCCAGGCCCCGGCTGGGGCAAGCCCGTCTGCACCGGCAAGATAAGCGCGCGCCAGGATGGATTTTCCGGGATAAAGCGCGATGCGCGCGAAGTCCGCGCTCCTGAAATGGACCCGCGCATAGCGCAGCTCGATGCCCGGCGCAGTATCTGCCGGTGAAGCCGCTTGAGCTGGGGTGTCCACCGCGGACTTCGGCGGATACGCCGCCCCAAAGCCATCGTTCTGGAAGAACGCCCGGATGCCCGCTTTCTGTTGGGCGGTCTGCGTCACGGCGTAGCCTTTTGCCCGCAGCTTGTCCGCCAGCAGCGCGCCAAAACTCGCCGGGTCCGATTCAACCAGATTGAATTGCGTTTTGGCCGGGGGATAGAGCCTTGCCAACTGCCCGGCCGCATCGCGGGCCATCATTTCGTCATGCTCGGGATGCGGGTTATCCGCCTTTTTGAGCGGATGGGCGGCGCAGGCGGCAAGGCTTGCACATAGCAACGTCATGAGCAGGGTGCGCATCTCATTTGCCCTTTTTGATGGTCACGCGATCCTGGCTTGATCCGACCCCGGCCACCAGAATCGCCTTCTCAAAAATGCTGTCCACGATGTAGCGGTTGCCCTGCAGCCGGTAGTTCACCTGCACGGATTCTTCATCGCTGAAGAGGCCGCCGTCTTTACGCACCACCAGCAGGATCGGCGCCTCAGCCTGGCTCAAGGTGGCGGGCATCTGGATGATGGTCTTGACGCCATCGTTGTAGACCCGCACCGGCTTCCAGGCGTTGGCGGTGCCGTCGATCGTATAGTCGAAGTCAAGATCCCCAAGATATTCCCCGGTGCCGGGCAGGATCTGCCGGTTGTAGGCGGTATGTTCCTGTTGCTTGATCTGCTCCCACTTCGCCATCGCCTCTTCCGGATAGGTGAAGGCCACGCGCGGCATGAACTCAATACGGTGCGCGCGCAGGCGCAAATGGTAGGTGCGCCGGTCGGTGGTGACGATGAGCGAAGTCTCGATCCCGGTATCCATCGGCTTGATGATGAGGTGCTGCACTTCATTCGCACCCGTGCCGGTCACGGCCGGCTCCACCGTCCAGCGGGCCACGTCCCCCAAGTGGACTCCGTTCACCCGCTCTCCCGGTTGCAATTCCACATCGCACACCTGCAGCACGGCGCACACGATGCTGGGCTGGGTGGCGCCGAACAGGAAACGGATCGTGCCGTCGGCCCCGGCCACGGGTTTGATGCCTTGCGGGGAATGGCCCGCTTTCCATTTTTTGGCGATAGCCAGCGCCTGGCGCTCCTGCGGCGAGAGCTTCAGTTCCGGGTTGCTGAAGTAAAGTGTCGCGGGCTCGCTCGGAATGTCTTTGGGTACCGACGCTATGGGCAGCGGCGGCAGTGCCGCGGGCACTCTGGCGGGAGGCGGCGCGGGCATCAGCAGCCTGGTTTGCTCGGCGCCGATGGGGCCCGCTTCAGGCGGCATGTTGCCGCTGGCGGCGACAGCGAGAAACGGCAGGATGGCGGCAACCACCACGGCGATGGCGAAGGGGAGAAGATTTTTCATGATGGCCTCAGAGTTGTTTGGACCAGGCAAAATCGCTGACGTAAATACCCAGCGGGTTGTTGCGGATTTGCTCTTCGTTGATTTCGGGCGCGGGCTCGGTCGCATACATCGTCACCAGCGCGCGCATGCGGTAAGGCGGGGTTTTCACGAATCCTTGCCGGTCGCGCACCGTTTCCGTCCAGTCCACCTGCCACGTGTCCGGCGTTTGCGCGAGCACCGAAATGATTTCGGTACTGACGGTCTCTTTTTCCGCGCGCCGGAAAGGATTGGACTCCGGCCTGCCGTTCAGGAATTCGTTCATTTTGAGCGCGGCCGGATCATCGGCTGCGAGCATGGCGTAGACACCGAAGATGGCCTTGCGCTGCAACGCCACGTCCGGCGTGACCATCCTGGCGGACTGGATGAATGACGCCATCGCGGCATGGATCACGCGCTGATCCACGCCTTTGGCCCGGTCCACTGGCGCCACCGCGAGGGTCTGGCCCAGTTTGTCCACTTCCACCACGTAAGTAATGAATTTGGCCTGGCTGCCGATATGGATCATGCCCCCGACCCCGGCCAGCGCGATCAGGAGGCAGAGCAGGCCCAGCATCTGCCAAGTCTGGCGTGCGGCCACCTGATCGCCCACATGCTCGTTCCAGGTGCGCCGTGCCGACAGGTACGGGTTGTCATTCTCCCCCGCCCGCCTTCCATCGGTTATGGCCGCCGCGGCTTGCCGCTCATCCCCCTTGACCGGGCGCTTGAAGACCAAGGACTTTAACGTCGCGCTCAGGTTTTCCATACTCATACTCATGCGCTGACTCCATAGTCGTTAAGGTCGAGCCCGCGCAGCGCCAGCCCTTCCTGCACCCAGCCATCCCCGTAATTT
>JBKJYB010000066.1:0-2716 GCA_046716045.1 Nitrosospira sp. | reverse complement strand
GATTTGGCTTAACTGGCGTTGCTTCACTTCAAGATTGAGTTGTTCGATGCGCTCAAACAAAATGAAAGTAATGCTGGCAATAATGCCGAAAAACAGCCCAATCAACAATGGTTGCCAAGCATTAGGGTAAGTTTCACGACCTGATCCTGTTAGCCCAATAGCCACCGCCACACCCACCACAATACTGGTAGGTAACGTCACGCTCAGTGCCGCGTAACGCAGCGTGCCGCGAGGCATTCGTGATAATGCCAACGAGTTAATGATGGAGATAGAGAAACCGATGCACTGCGCAAAAATGAACTCATGCCAGAATCCTTCTTTGGGCGATAACAAGGTCAGTAGCCCAGCAATAGCGGTGCAATAAGCAAAGGTGGCGAGAAAACCGAACCAGATTTTTTTCATAAATGGATTATGTGTCGTGCATCAGGGTAGTGCAACCTTCAAACCCAACGTGATGTTACGTGTAAACAATGAAGATAATTCTTGCCGTGCATTGCCGGTGTTCCACACACCGAGTGCAAACGCACTAAGCCGTGTTGTCAATGTTTTTTCACCATAACCAGAAAGCGTGTTACTGCTATCAGTCATGCCATGCGTCAACATCAAGCGCCAGAAACCGCTGCTCTCCATCTGATTACTTAGCAACACCAGATGCAAATAGTCGCGCCCTAACAGACGTGGCGCCAAGCCCAACGCCATTGCGGGCTGCGTGGTCGCACGTTGAAAATAAGCACGCTGTTCCGCCGCGTTGTAGCCGTTGCCATCGTGCAGGTATTCAGCGTTCAGTGCGTTGCCATTTTCAAAGGTGTAGGAAGTGCCGATCAAAGCGGTGTTGTGACGCGAGGCAGGTGTTTGCACAGTGAACGGTTGGGCAATATCAGCCGATGATTCCAATGCGAAAACCTGTGCAGATGAACCAAGCTCACCATATAACATCAGCGCATCGTTCACTGTTTGTTGCGCGTGCGCGCCATAAAAACCCGGCAAGTGCGGTGCTTTAACCGCGACTACGCCCGCCGACCAGCCCTCACCGCGCTGATCGAATTTCGCCAGCCAGCTATCGCGCCATTGATCCGTTTGTACAGTACCGTAGCCTGAACGAACGATGCGCGCCAGATTCACACTGTTTTGCATGTTGGGTGTCCATGTGACTTTTAACGTATCCATGCCAACCAATGCGCGTATCGGATCACTGCGTCCGCTATCAAAATAGAATGGACTGGCAGGCGAACGAAATTGCGCTGCTCCCCAATTCAACACCTCCCGCCCCGCTGCAATGTTCCAACTTTCGGCGGCCCGCACCCGCACTTGCCATTGGCTCACATAACTTTCATCCTGTTGTTGTGTACCAAAACCATTGCGCATTTCGCGCACTAAAGAGATAGGCAGTGCGGTAAAACGCACCGTCTCATTTTCGGCTTTGAGGTTGAGTCGCAGCTCTGCGGTATCACTACGTTGCGCTAAACGGGCAACTTGATTGCTGGGGTTGAGTGCGCTGTTGTTGCGTAAGTTCATGCTGTTAGCATAGCCATACAGTGTGCCGTCCCATGAGGTGCGCCAGTCTGGTTCGGTGGCAGAGGCTGTCGTTGCAATGACAAGCAATGCAAAAGGGATGGCCTTTATTGAAAAATAGAACACGTCATTCCCGCTTTCGCGGGAATGACGTTACTAAATTAACCCGTCGCTTGTCCTCATGTGGTTTGGCTGAAAGAAGTGGGGCAACACAAATATTTTGTCTGCTTCGCGGAAGATGTTTTCTTGCCGGATTCCAACTGTCGCGGGAATGACAGTCAGCTGAGCTCACTGCAACTGCCCCAAATCAAATTCCGACGCAGGTATTTTTTTAACTTTAACCGTACTAAATTCCATCATAGTCTCAGCATCAATCAACGCATCATGGATAATCATTTTGCTGACAAAAGGTATGCGCTTGCCTTCGTACTCGATGATGTTGTTGTACGCAAAATTCGCTGTTTTGATAAGCTTGCCGCTCACAGATTTGAACTCGGCTTTGACACCTACCCCGCGCTTGATGGACACCCAATAGCGAATCTTGTCGTATGTGGACCGTTTATGTTTCGAGCTCAAATCTAACACGTAGCATTCTTCGCCATCCAACGTTTCATTCACATTCAACTGCGTTTCATAATCCCCCGCATAGTTGGTTGCCGCGATATCGCCGTTAGATGCTTGTCCGCTCATGCGCTGGCGTGGTGAAATGGGGATAGGCTTCGATAAACCGGGCTTGGTCAGCCACATATTGCGGTCCACCTGCAATATCTTCGAGCCTTTAGAACGCACTGGCTCAAGCACCTCCGCCACACTCGACTCACCCACTACTTTGACCATCAATGTCTGCGGCTCGTCTACCTTGGTGCCATCACGCGAGGTGAGCTTTATGCCCCACACAATTCCTGGCAGTCCACCACCGCGCGCTTGATCAGAATTTTTTAGGATACTGTTAACGTCAGGGACAGCAAAAGAAGCGTTAACAAGCATGACAGATAGCAAACAAGTAAAAATATATTTCATGGTCATCCTTTGGCTCCTTGCATCTTAAACATGACCCAGTGCATCGATAATCGCCTTTTTAGCCGCACGTCTGGCTGGCATATAGGCCGCCAATGTGCCCACTACAGCCATCAGTACAAAGGTAAACATCACGCGACTTGCATCCCAATCCACTTCGAGTTGAACCTCTCTAGCACTGTTGGGT
>JBKJYB010000065.1:0-10075 GCA_046716045.1 Nitrosospira sp. | reverse complement strand
TGTCACCAAGGAATGGGTTAATGTTAATGCGGCCTTTTTACATTGGCTGGTTCCTGCCGGCGGCGTATTACTGGTAGTGGTGATCGGCAAATGGCTTGCAGCAAGGGCACAGGCAAAAATGGCGCCTATTGTTGATCTGGCGGATGACATAAATAAACCATTATCCTGAATCTCCCCTTGTAACGAACCCGCCACAACAGAGGAAGTTTACCCGGATGCAAAAAGTCATTACGGGGTATGGCGCCGAGCTGAAAAATGAGCGGCAAATGAACTAAAGATGAGCGCGGTCAACTGAAGGATTGTGGCCACCGAGAACATAATTGACGCTTTGACGGAGATACAATGTTGAAATTCCTGCTGCCAGTGGATGGCTCTGATGCTTCCAATAAAGCGGTTGCCGAATTCATTAAACTGCTCGATTGGTACAAGGAAGCGCCGGAAATTCACTTACTGAACGTGCA
This sequence comes from Nitrosospira sp., assembly GCA_046716045.1. Lineage (GTDB taxonomy): Bacteria > Pseudomonadota > Gammaproteobacteria > Burkholderiales > Nitrosomonadaceae > Nitrosospira. The sequence continues at coordinate 9,614 of JBKJYB010000065.1, read as the reverse complement.
ATTTCCACAGCACGGGAACGTAACCCTGTTTATCGACAAAGAGAGCATCAACTTATATCACCAGGAAGAAGGTATGAAGGGGTTACAAGCCGCACGTGACTTGCTGGGTCAGGCGGGCATTGCTTGCCAATTTCACATCACGGTAGGCAGTCCGGAGGAAATGATCACACGTTATGCAAAAGAAATGGGATTCAACCAGATAATCATCGGACCGCGCGGGCTCGGCGTGGTGAAAGGCTTGCTGCTAGGTTCCGTAGCCAGCAAGGTGATGCAGCTTTCGACCATACCCGTACTACTGATCAAATAAATAACTTAATGTATGGGCGTTAATCAAAAGGAGTTTTATCAAGATGGAGCAGGATCAAAAAGGTTTAACTTTGATCGAAACAATGATGATGTTCGCCATTATTGGCATTCTAGCGACGATAGCTATTCCGCCAGCATATCAGCTTTACGAGGATTCCGTGGCGCGGGATCAGGTAACGGAAGCACTCAGTCTCCTGCAAAGCGTAGAATCCCCCGTTGCCGGATTTTATTCCGATAAGGGCAGATGGCCGACAAAGCCGGAGTTTGATAGCCTGGTAACGACCCGGACAGGCCGGTATGTCGCCAGTCTCACGCCTCTATCTCTTACTTCCGGTTTTCAGGTCACGGCAGCTTTCAAGAATAACGGGGTTAGCGCAAGCCTTTTGAACGAGGGAGCTGGCAGAACCCTGGTAGTGGCGACAAAAGATGGCGTGCAATGGGTTTGCAACGATAATACCGATCCCGCGACCGGCATTCCTGGCCTTGTCTCAGGCAACGTATTGCCCCAACATCGCCCCTCGGTTTGCAAGTAGCGCGACTGTTAATAACCGTTGCAAATAATGAACCGGAATTTGATGTTGAATTGCTGGATTGGTGCCGGGCAGGACGACAATCCGGTCGTTTTTACATGGCAATATTTCTGATGTATTACGCATGGCTGGCTGAAATCCATTTATTAGACAATTGACCGTACCCCCTTAAAGCTTATAATCCCCATATGGCCGTTCGCTCCGATCGAATTAAATCGAGACGCGCTGTGCACTGACTCACCAGGATTTAACCGCCGCCACGCTTACCTGCTGGCTTGAATTCAGAAGGGATGGCGGGGAAAGAAAGAAAAAGCAGAGCAGGGAATCGGGAGACAGGCATGGTACCCATCTGTACGTTCTGTAACACAATCAGAAACCCGGGAAGAATACATGAACGAATACACCGATCAGATATCTGGATATTTCAATCAAGTACCCATGTGGCCCTTGGTTTTACTCGCTGTGGCAATCGTTATCTCAGGAATATACGAACTGTTCCACCGCAAGCGGCGTGCTAATGCCATCGATGATTTTCGTTCAGGCATTCTCTCTACGCTCTCCGGTCTGTATCCCGAACCCACCAATTGGCCTAAAAGCATAGATACCTATCTTTGCGCCCGATTGCCCGTCATGCAGGAAATCATCGAAGACTTCAAGCCTAACGTTCGTCAGGAAAGCCTCCCGGCCTACAACAGGGATTGGGATAACTATTACCAGTTCTGCCGCGCTGAAGTAACTGACGATCAGTGCGCGGCGGCAGAACTGAATCCCGGCGCGGAGCCAGACCCCAAAAAAAAATTACACACGCTTGTCTCTGATCTGTTACGTCACGCAAGCTGAATTCTTGATCGCATTTTGACCGGGGATTGATTTAAATATAATATGAATGAATTCCCGGAACCCGGAAACCGCATAACATACAGGTCGCTTAAGCTTGGCATGCTCCCGCAAGATTCCGCGCCGGAAAAATCGGGTAACAATTTAGCTGATGGTTTTTCTTTTTGGGGCGGCAAGTCTCAATACCTGTCAACCGTTGGCCATCAACTACGTTGGTATAATTAAAGGAAGCAGGGGAAATACAGGAGTGGAGAATCAGAGGAGCCTGGTTTTATTTACCGATTAACATCGCACTGAACTTTGGAGAAAAAATGAACAAACTGTTACCTGTATTGACTGCAATAGCCTTCGCCGCCACCTTTAGCTTTAACGCTACCGCGGAAAAACATGATGGTCATGGCGCTCACGGTGCACACTCATCAAAAGCCCACGGCGGAAAGGAAAAAGGCCACGGCGAGAAAGATGAGGCTCATGCCAAAGATGCAAAAGCGCACGCCGAAAAAGATGAAGCGCACGCCAAGAAGGCACGAGAGCACGCCGAAAAAGATGAGGCCCATGCCAAGAAGGCACGAGAGCACGCCGAAAAAGACGAGAAGAAGTAATCCCGGCTCATTTCCCATTCACGAAAGGCAGGCTTATCCCCTGCCTTTTTTATCGCGCTATTTTCCGGTGTTTTAAAAACCTGGAGCGGCTGCAACAGGAATCATAACCGCTTTAACCTGAATCCGGCAGTTGTAGCAAACTCACCAAAAAGGTGGAGACCAAGTAACGAAAAAATCCTTTGTGAATCATAATACTAAAATGAAATATAAGCGGCCGACTGCGGGATTCAGGTTTCAAGATCATGCCTGGCAAATGCCTTGTATGTGCCAGCCATTGAAATTCCAAACACAATATGCGTAAGGATCGTGATCCAGTCGCGGACCTCCGAAAACCAAGGAAAAATGATCGTTACGCCATACATATTTATCCCATACAGGATCAGCCCATAAGTAGAACCCGCGAGCAATGAAAGCACCATCCCCAGACGCGAAATCAAACAAGCCAGAATCAGGCTGTATGCGATAGAAATCACAAAATGAATGAATGTGGCGACTATCATCACATCCCATCCAAAAGTGACGGGCGGCGGCAGGACCTCCCGCCCCATAAGGATTGCCGCGGTCAGGCGCGCATCCCTATATAACATCCAGGGCAGCGCATCCAGGAAAGCCCACCAGAGAAAGACCTGCACTCCAGTGGCTAATATCCCCGCGACAATCCCCGCGGCGACCGCCGCGCCCCAGTTCAATGACATGTGGTTCACCAGAAAAAAATTGGTAAAAAGTCTTGCATAACTGCCGCTGTGACAACCATAAACTCCAGAGTTCTGTCAACCTAAATCCGGTAGTCGACCGCTCATTTAATAGATCGGTATTATGATTAATAACAATATTTCGTATTATTTGATTCTCACCTTCCGGGTGAGGCCGCTACGGGGTGAATTGCACAGTTTTTGCGGCACATGGCTGCGTTGCAACTCCTTGGAATGGAACGACCATTCCGCGTCGTTGCGCCTTGCCCCGCACCCCAAAAGCCGCACACTTCACCTCATCCAACTACCGGATTTAGGTTCAAAACGTAGTACTGGAAACCGATTCGTTCTACAATGACAGCCAGGCAGTTTGATGAGGATAAGCATAGCATCGAGACCCGCGTGGTCAAATCAAGATTTCGAGAGATACCCAATAACAAGTATGCGGCCGGCCCATTCATGCAAAGCGTCGATCTGACCAACCATTTTCTGATCGCCATGCCCGCCATGGCGGATCCTTTTTTTTCCAAGACGCTGACTTACATCTGTGAGCATAATGAGCAGGGTGCGTTAGGTCTGGTGGTTAACCGGCCCATTGATCTCACGCTGAAAGATCTCTTCGATCAGCTTGATATTTCCTCTGATGATCAGGCTCTGGGTGGGCTGCAGGTTATGTTTGGCGGACCCGTGCAACTGGATCGCGGTTTTGTGCTGCATCAACCGGTGGGCGACTGGCAATCCACCATGATAGTGAATCATGAGGTGGGACTCACTACATCGCTTGATATTTTGCGAGCAATTGCGAGTGGAGACAGCCCCAGGCAGCTGCTGGTTGCCCTCGGCTATTCAGGATGGGCTCCTGGTCAGATAGAGCATGAATTGTCTCAGAATGCCTGGCTCACAGTACCCGCATCGCCCGCCATCATATTCGAGCTCCCGTCCGAAGAGCGACTGACGGCGGCGATGCACTCGCTGGGAATCGATTTCTCAAGTCTGTCGGATGAGGTGGGACATTCCTGAGAATAGCGTTTATGAGCGGCCAGCTGCCGGATTCAGGTTTAATATTTATCAGCGGGCACCCGCAACCATGCAAATTCAGACGACACAGCACTTGTCACTTAATATCGGGAGCACACATCGTCCTATGGGGACAATTCTGGCTTTCGATTTTGGCAAGAAGCGCATCGGCGTGGCGGTGGGTGACCTGGATCTGGGTTTGGCGCACCCGCTTGCCACGGTTAGTGACGAGAATACAATGCGGCGTTTCGACAGTATCGCCAGCTTCATTGCGGAGTGGCAGCCAGTCCTGCTGGTGGTGGGCCTGCCCACTTATGCCGATGGCACGGAACACGAATTGACCCGGTTGAGCCGGCGTTTCGCGCGGCGTCTCGAAGGCCGCTTTGGCATTAAGACTGTACTGGTGGATGAGCGCTATACTTCCGTTAACGCCAGCGTTGCGTTGCGGGAAGCGGGCGTCAAAAGAAGGAAGCAGAAACCTGTACTTGATCAAGTGGCGGCACAACTGATATTGCAATCCTATTTTGATGGACAAGATGCGGCTACCTGATGCGGAACAACTGCTCGCCAGTCTGACCGGCAGAATACGGCCTGACGTTGCTGCGAACACCGCGCTGGTGGGAATATATACGGGGGGCGTATGGCTGGCGGAACGGCTACATCAGGATCTGGAACTCGCCCTTCCCCTGGGCACCCTGGATGTTTCGTTCTATCGCGATGATTTTGGTCAAATCGGACTACACCCGCAGGTTAAGCCCTCAGATATCCCGTTCGAGGTGGAAGGCAGCCATATCATCCTGATAGATGATGTACTCTACACCGGGCGTACGATTCGCGCCGCCATCAACGAATTGTTCGATTACGGGCGGCCAGCGAGCATCCGTCTCGCGGCACTGATAGATCGGGGTGGCAGAGAACTTCCCGTTGCCGCGGGCTATGTCGGCGCGACGCTCGCTCTACCGTCGGATAAAATGCTGGCGCTGGAAAAAGGCATCGACGGAAAATTAGGCTTGAGCCTGTATAACAAGAATTCTCCGGGACAATGAACAATCCGCAACTGAACAAGCACGGGGAATTGCAACACCTTCTTACCACTGAGGGGTTACCCGCCTCCATTCTGCTGCACATACTGGATACCGCCGAATCCTTTGTCGGGGTTACCGAGCGCGATGTCAAAAAAGTACCCTTGCTACGCGGAAAATCCATATTCAATTTATTCTTCGAACCGAGTACTCGCACCCGTACCACATTTGAAATCGCCGCAAAGCGCCTATCGGCCGATGTGGTAAATCTCAACATTGCCGCCTCCTCGCAATCCAAGGGGGAGACACTGCTGGACACGGTCAATAATCTCTCCGCCATGCACGCCGACATGTTTGTGGTGCGGCATTCGCAAAGCGGAGCGGCACATTTGATAGCGCGCCATGTGCAGCCTGAAATTCACGTTATCAACGCCGGGGATGGCCGGCATGCACATCCCACTCAGGGATTGCTGGACATGTTCACCATCCGCCATTACAAGAGCGATTTCCATAATCTGCGCGTAGCCATCGTCGGCGATATCCTGCACTCGCGGGTGGCACGCTCTCAGATTCATGCACTGACCACACTGGGTGTGCCGGAAGTGCGAGTCATTGCGCCTAAAACCTTGTTGCCCGCCAAAGTTGAGCGGCTTGGTGTACATGTTTATCACGAAATGACGCAAGGGCTGAAGGATGTGGATGTGCTGCTGATGCTGCGCCTGCAAAATGAGCGCATGCTAAGCGCGCGGCTTCCCAGTGCGGAAGAATACTTCAAGTATTATGGGCTTACGCAGGAAAAACTGGCGCTAGCGAAGCGCGACGCTATCGTACTGCACCCAGGCCCGATGAACCGCGGCGTGGAAATTGATTCTGCGGTGGCGGACGGCAAGCAGTCAGTGATTCTGCCCCAAGTCACATTCGGCATCGCCGTGCGGATGGCTGTAATGTCGATTCTGGCGGGTAATTAAAAACGTATGAAACTCCTTATTAAAGGCGGCCGTGTTGTAGACCCGGGAAACGGGATTGACGCCATTATGGATGTGTTCGTCGCCGCCGGAAAAATCGTCGGCATGGGCACTATCCCGGCGGGCTTCCACGCCAACCGTGAAATAAATGCGAAGGATTTGGTGGTGTGTCCCGGTCTGGTGGATCTGTCCGCGCGCTTGCGCGAGCCAGGTTTTGAGTATAAGGCTACGCTTGAATCCGAAATGGAAGCGGCTGTAGCAGGCGGTATCACCAGCCTGGCATGCTCGCCAGACACCGATCCGCCGCTGGACGAACCGGGGCTGGTGGAAATGCTAAAGCACCGCGCCAGAAGCCTCAACCAGGCCCATGTCTATCCTATTGGGGCGCTTACTCAAGGTCTGAAAGGCGAAAGACTCACGGAAATGGCTGAACTGCGCGATGCGGGCTGCGTCGCTTTTGGCCAGTCCGACATGCCCCTCACCAACGCGCGAGTCATGATGCATGCGATGCAATACGCTTCCACCTTCGGCTTTGGAGTTTGGTTACGTCCTCAGGATGCAAGTCTCGCCAACGGTGGTGTAGCCCACGACGGTGAAGTAGCGACGCGGTTGGGCCTGCCAGCGGTTTCCGTATGCGCGGAAACTGTAGCCTTATCGAATATTATTTTGATGGCAAGGGAGACCGGCGCCACAGTGCACTTGTGCAGAATCTCCAGTGCGGAAGGCGTCGCCATGGTGCGGGCGGCGAGGCAGCAAGGTTTACCCATTACCTGTGATGTGGCGGCGAATCATATACACCTCTCCGAGATGGACATCGGGTTTTTTGATTCCAATTGTCATCTCGTTCCTCCACTACGGGGATTAAGTGATCGTAATGCGCTACGCGCCGGTCTGCTGGACGGCACGATCGATGCGGTATGTTCCGACCACACGCCGGTGGACGAAGACGCCAAGCTGCTGCCCTTCGGTGAGGCCGAAGCTGGCGCAACCGGCCTGGAGTTGCTGTTGCCGCTGACCTTGAAATGGGCGGCGGAAATGAAAATTCCACTGGCTGTCGCGATGGCCAAGATTACCGTTGAGCCCGCCCGGATACTGAGTATAGATGCTGGTCATCTATCTTTTGGCGCTGCCGCTGATCTGTGCATCTTCGACCCCGATCAATACTGGAAGGTGGAAGCGGCAGCACTCAAAAGCCAGGGCAAAAACACGCCGTTTCTGGGTATGGAGCTGCAAGGCAGAGTAAAATACACCCTGGTCCACGGCAACATTGTGCATCACGGCTAAACCGGGCCGCGACTGAGCGTTCGTCCATAACAATCTGTAACCATTATTCTGGAACAACATGACAAACCCTCTACTCGATTTTTCCGGACTCCCGCGCTTCGCGGATATTCGAACCGAACACATCACTCCCGCGGTAGAACAACTGCTTGCTGACAACCGCGCTATCATTGCCGGGATACGTGGCGATGCCGCCACACCGGCCTGGCAGAATTTCGTGCAACCAATGGTTGACGCCAACGAGCGCCTGTCGCGCACCTGGGGACAGGTATCGCATTTGAACGCTGTGGTGAACAGCCCGGAATTACGCGAAATATATAACGCCAATCTGCCACACGTTACTCAATATTATGCCGAGCTGGGTCAGGATCAGGCGCTATTTGAGAAATTCAAACAGCTTCGCGTTAGTGCGGAATTTGAGGGCCTGAATCGCGCACGAAAAAAAATTGTAGAGAATGCGTTACGGGATTTTCGCTTGGGCGGAGCGGAACTTCCGCCACGGGAAAAAGAGCGTTTTCTCAAAATTCAGGAAGAGCTGTCGGCGTTTTCTTCCAGATTCAACGATAACCTGCTGGATGCCACCAATAATTCCATGCTACATGTGGAGCATGTGGATGAACTATCAGGCATTCCTGCTGATGTTCTGCAAACGGCAAGGGAGACTGCCGCAAAAGATGGCACGCCAGGCTGGAAATTTACGTTGCATGCCCCCTCCTATTTGCCCGTCATACAGTATGCGGATAATCGGGCACTTCGCGAAAAAATGTATCGCGCCTATTCCACCCGCGCTAGTGAACTGAGCAAAGTGGAATGGGACAACACGCCGCTTATCAGCAAGATACTCGAACTGCGCGAGGAAGAGGCGCGGATGCTGGGGTTTGATTGCTATGCCGAAGTGTCGCTCGCGACAAAGATGGCCTCGACCCCAAAACAGGTACTGGATTTTCTGGGTGAACTTGCCGCCAAAGCCAGGCCTTACGCTGAACGCGACCTGAAAGAATTATCTCAATTCGCCGCCAATAAGTTGCAATTGGAAAAACTGGAAGCGTGGGATCTGACTTATGTCAGTGAAAAGCTGCGCCTTGACCGGTATGCGTTCTCCGAGCAAGAGGTGAAGCAGTATTTCCCTGAAACCAGTGTACTGCCGGGCATGTTCAAACTGGTGGAGAATCTCTACGGCATTATTATTGCCCCGCCACCGGAGGCGGGCGGTGTTCAACTCTGGCACCCTGATGTAAAGTTTTTCAATATAAGGGATACTGAAGGAAGCCTGATCGGGCAATTCTATCTTGACCTCTACGCGCGCCCTGGCAAGCGTGGCGGAGGATGGATGGATGACGCCATCGGCCGCCGCAGGATCGGAACTGGAGAGCATGGCATCCAGGCGCCGGTAGCGTATCTCACCTGCAATTTCTCCGCACCCGTCGCCCTTAATGGCCAAATTCGACCCGCCCTGTTTACTCACGACGAAGTCATCACGCTATTCCATGAATTCGGTCATGGTCTCCATCATCTGCTCACTCGGGTTGAGGACCTGGATGTATCCGGGATCAATGGTGTGGAATGGGATGCGGTGGAACTGCCCAGTCAATTCATGGAAAACTTCTGCTGGGAGCGTGAGGTGCTGGTGAATATGACAAAACATGTGGACACGGGTGAGCCCATCCCACCGGTGCTATTCGACAAGATGCTGGCGGCAAAAAACTTTCAGGGTGGCCTTCAGATGCTTCGCCAGATAGAATTTTCACTGTTTGATATGCGGCTGCATTCTGATTTCAAGCCGAGCGGAGAGAAAACGGCGCAGCAATTACTGGATGAGATTCGCGAGCAGGTTGCGGTCATCATTCCACCGGCATTTAACCGTTTCCCCAACAGTTTTTCGCATATTTTTGGCGGAGGCTATGCGGCGGGGTATTATAGCTATAAATGGGCGGAGGTATTGTCCGCGGACGCTTACAGTCTGTTTGAGGAAAGCGATGCCGGGGAGGTGATCAATGCCGAAACCGGTGCGCGCTTTCGAAATGAAATCCTCGCCGTTGGCGGGAGCCGCCCGGCGCTGGAATCGTTTATCGCATTCCGGGGACGCGAGCCGAAAATCGATGCGCTGCTGCGTCACAATGGTATGGCGACTGCATGAAATGACGCTGGAGGGGTTGGGCGTCGTATGCAACACACGGATAACCCTTAGGGAGTTAGGCGCAATAAGCGAAGCGTATTGGGCCGTATGTCAATCTTCAGCCATCGTTTAAATCATTGGCGGAAGATGCAGGAAATCTTTGAATATCGCTCGACAAAAGGAGAAAACCAGATGAAATTTGTTAAATGGGTTGTCACAGCCACGATATTGACTACAGCACTGATG
>JBKJYB010000064.1:0-5317 GCA_046716045.1 Nitrosospira sp. | reverse complement strand
CATCTTCAAAGTCTCCGGCAAAAACCCGGGCTGTCAGCAACACCAGTAGCAGCCCCGCTATCGGTAACAACCGTATCATTTACTCACCATTATCGTTTCAAGCCCTGCGCTGTTTGTTCTTTGCTCTGTTGTCAAAAACCTGAACTTCACTTGAGAAGCTTAGTAAATATGCTGCGCGTGAATATTCTGAACACGTCATTCTATCGCGGCGAACAAGCGGAAATTATCATGCCACAAGTCATGCCGGGGATATTTTTTTCGTCGGTGTTTAATGAATGAACGAAGAGAATCCAGAGTCCCACAGTCCCCCGGGAGGGTGAGATACACGTGAGCCGAGCAATTTACCCTGGCAAGTTAACGCCGGATGTATGCGCAGGTTAAAAGAAGGCGCTTGGGTTTCAGGGAGTCTCTGAGCAAGTCCTTGTTTCTTCCAGCATACCGCTTCCACAGCGGACTTATTCAGAGGGGCTTAAGAAGACGAAGATGAGCAAGCTTTCAAATTTTTCCACGCTATGCCGCCTTCGTATCCGTCTCCCCGCAGCGTTGCGCGCACAGTATCCTTGTCGGTTCTTTTTATCATCAAAAGGAATGCATAATCGGGACCGGTGTAAGTGCTTCCCACATAATTATGAACTTTTGGCACCGGTTCCGCATAAATCCCCACCGCATCGGGGTTCGTCGGCAAGTTACGCGCATACATGCCCGGTAATGCGCCAAGCGGATAGGCATAAACCTCTGTCGCGTCGATGTCAGGATATCTTCGCACTTCGTATCCCAGACCGTTGATTACCCACCGGGTATCCGATCGCAGCTTGTTTGTCACGCAACTGGCAAGGGAGACGTGATTTCCCGTGAACTTGTCCGCATAAAGTTGAGGCTTGTGTTTGAAAATGCCGAAACCTGCGCATGCTGACAATAGCAGGGCTAAAATCACAATTAACTTATTCATGGTTTACCTTTTTAACCTGAATCGCCGCCGCATCGGTTCGCTGTTTTTGAGGATCATAGTGATACGCAATTGTAGCCGGTGATAAGCTTAATAGTAGCCGAATTGTGGCTACAGCGCAGGCATAATCTCAAGGATTCAGACTCGTGCATGGATTTTCCAAACGGCGCACCCGTACTCAGGATGAATCGAACATCCAATTGAGTGAGCAGGAGGGCGTACGCGCATTCCATCTGGGTAATAGCATGGTGCAAAGCGCCATGAGACTGACCGCTCCCAATGATCTGGAGCTGGTCTATACTCGATGCATGATGGGTTTTATGCTGTTTCATCCCAACCCTGAAAATATTCTGATGATTGGCCTGGGAGGTGGATCACTGGCGAAATTCGTCTATCACCGGTTGCCGCGGACCAGAACGACCGTGATCGAAATCAATCCGCAAATTGTTGCGATGGCGCGCAATTATTTTTTTGTGCCAGCCGATGATGAGCGCCTGCAAGTGATCATCGCGGAAGGGGAAGGATACGTCGCCAGTCATCCTGCCAGCGCGGATGTGCTGATGGTTGACGGTTTCGACGATGGCTGCCAGGTTCCCTCGCTTTGTAGCCAGGACTTTTACAATCGTGCCTGCGAGACATTGAAGAAGAAGGGTGTGCTGGTGGTGAATCTGCTCAGCAGGGATAAGGGGCTTCAGGAATATCTGAGACGCATCGAGAACAGTTTCGATGGTCACGTTATTGCCATGACGGCGGAGGTGCGCGGGAACCTGATCGCCTTTGCTTTCAAGCAAAACCCTGGCAAACTGGCATGGGAAGAATTAAGGGAACGCGCAAAGAAACTCGAAACCGAGTTTGCCCTGCCATTTCAGGAGTATGTCCAGAAATTACGCAGGGGCAAGCTGTGAATCAGTTTTCAGCAGGGCGGGTGCCGTTATCTGGAAGCCCATTACTCCGCTTATTGCTTTGATGGGTTCTGCTGCGCTTTACCCATCCTGCGTGAGCTGGTACAGTTTCAAGGTTGTAAGCGCATAACAATGAATAACGGGCAAGAACAAAGATAGAGGGAATCAGGCTATGGCAAAACTGTACGAATCCGACCACACTAAATTCATGCGCGAATTGTTCGAGCAAAACCCTCAGCTGGCGGAAGATCAGAAGGAAGCGCGCGCGATCTGGTGGGACAAGAATCTGGACAGAGATGAACGCAAGCGCTTCAAGGAGTCGGCTGTTCCGCAGAAAGCCTACGTCTATTTTGGAAAATAGCGGCACATAATAAATAAATCAGAGCGCTTCGAACACCCCCGCGGCGCCCATCCCGGTCCCGACGCACATTGTAACCATACCGTACTTCTGATTGTGCCGGCGCAGGCCGTGCAGCAGTGTGGCGACACGGATGGCGCCGGTTGCGCCCAATGGATGACCCAGCGCAATCGCGCCTCCTAGCGGATTGACTTTCGCGCGATCCAGCCCCAGATCGTTAATGACCGCAAGACTCTGGGCGGCGAAAGCCTCGTTCAATTCGATCCAGTCGAGATCGTCCTGATTCAAGCCAACCTGTTTCAGCGCTTTGGGTATCGCCTTGATCGGGCCAATGCCCATGATTTCCGGTGGTACGCCCGCTACCGCGAATCCCATGAAACGTCCGATAGGGGTGAGGTTGAAGCGCTTCAATGCCGCTTCGCTTGCCACGATCACCGCCCCCGCGCCATCGGACATTTGCGAGCTATTGCCCGCTGTTACCGAGCCGCCGGCCGCAAACACCGGTCTCAGGGTGGCGAGCGTTTGTGAGTTGGTACCGGGGCGCGGGCCTTCATCGGTATCCCTGATGACGGATACGCTACGGATTTCGTGCGCGGCGAGATCGGGCCGCTTCTCTTCGACAGGATAGGGTGCGATTTCCTGCCTGAATTCCCCCATTTCGATAGCTTCAAGCGCTCTTGCGTGGCTTGTCACCGCAAACTCATCCTGTGCTTCGCGGCTGACTTGCCACCGTTGCGCGACTTTTTCTCCCGTTATGCCCATGCCGTAGGCGATTGCGACATTTTCGTTCCGCGCAAATATCGCCGGGTCCAAAGACATTTTGTTACCTGTCATCGGCACCATGCTCATGCTTTCGGTACCGGCGCCGATCATCACATCGGCCTCCCCCAGGCGGATGCGGTCGGCCGCGAGCGCCACTGCCTGCAACCCCGATGCGCAAAAGCGATTGATGGTCATGCCCGGCACGCTATCCGGTAGTCCTGCCAGCAAAAGTCCGATACGCGCCACATTCATTCCCTGTTCCGCCTCCGGCATCGCGCAACCGGTAATCACGTCGTCAATGGCAGCCGGATCAAGTCCTTCGCATTGCGCCATCGCAGCTTTCAATACATGTGCCAGCATATCGTCCGGCCGCACGGTTTTGAACATTCCGCGCGGCGCCTTCCCCACCGGGGTGCGTACGGCAGCGACAATATAAGCGTCCTGAGTTTGTTTGGTCATGGTGTTCTCCTGTAGCGCTAATTCGCAATGGAAACGGTAGCCACGCTGGCTTCGTCTCCGGTTCCCCGCCGTACTATTTGTCCTGTCTTCGTCGCCTCATCCTCGCCGCCTTGTTCTCCTTCCTATTGCGAATTAGACGTGACCCGGTTCATAAAATCATCTGTATTAGCGGATATGTTCGCACCCAGGAAGTACTTTTCAATATTCGCTAATTCCTCAGCGGCTTTCCCGTCTTCAGCGTATGCTCCACACGCGCTTGCGTCTTCTCGGTCGCCAGCAACTCTATAAACGCGGCCCGCTCCAGTTCCAGAAACCAGTTTTCATCGACCAGGCTGCCGGGTGTCAGGTCACCCCCGCACATGACATGAGCGATTTTGCTGCCGATCAGGTAATCGTGTTCGGAGATGAAATTACCTTCCAGCATGTTAACGAGCATGCCTTTGATGGTGGCAATGCCGGTCGAACCCGCCACGGAAATGTTGCGGGTTTTCAGCGGAGGACGATAACCCGTTTCAGCCAGTGCGAGCGCCTGCGCCTTGGCGACGTAAAGCAGTTCAAACCGGTTCATCACCACCTGGTCGGCGTGGCGCAGATATCCCAGTTCCTTCGCATGCTCAGCGCTCTTTCCCAGTTGCGCGGTTGCGACGCTCTGAAAATAATTTTTCAGCAGCGGAAAAGGATCGCCATCTTTTGCATTTTGCGATGCGCGCAAGGCAAGCTCTTTGCAGCCGCCCCCCGCCGGCAATAATCCCACACCGGCTTCCACCAGGCCAGTATAGCTTTCCATCGTGGCTACCGCACGGTCGCAGTGCATCACAAATTCGCAGCCGCCGCCCAGGGCGAGTCCATCTACCGCGGCGACCGTGGGAATCGTCGAGTACCTGAGATCTTGTGAAGTCTGCTGGAATTGCGCTACCATTGCCTCAACTTCCGCCAGTTTTCCCGCCATCAAGGCATCGGCAAGATTAAGACTGCGCGCAGCTTTGAGCACAGCGGACTGTGCCGTTTTTTTGAGCTTCTTCGCCAGCATACTCAAAGTGGAGGGCGGCTCGCCGCTTTTCAGCCGCTCGGTGGCTTTTTGCAGATTGGCGCCCGCGGAAAATGGCGGCTCAGTCTGCCAGATCACCAACGCGCGCCAGTTGCGCTCCGCTTCATCTATGCTCTCTTGCACTCCATCCAGCACATCGCTGCCGATGGTGTGCATCTTGCTCTTGAAGCTGAGAATGGCTATTCCATCATCGCCAGCGCCGCCAGCACCGTCAACGGTATGCCACATCCGCACCGAATCCGTTTCGAATATGGTCTTGCCGTATTGCACTTCCTCTCCCAGGAGCCGGTCCGGAAATAATTGCCGCCGATAAACCGCGAGTTCTGAACGCGGGCGGAAGATATTTGTGGCCGGTGCATAGGAACCATGCACCCTATGCACACCCTGTATACCCTGATTAATGGTCCGATTAACACCTTGCCCCATTTCCTGGACCCAGTCAGGCAGTGGCGTTGCGCTCATGCTCTTGCCCGCGGCGATATCCTCATTGATCCACCCTGTAATCTCGTTCCATCCCGCCGCCTGCCAGATTTCAAACGGTCCCTGATTCCAGCCGAACCCCCAGCGCATGGCGAAATCAAGGTCGCGCGCATTGCCGGCGATTTCGGCGAGATGGACGGCGCAATAGTGAAACAGATCACGAAATAGGGCCCATAAGAATTGCGCCTGCGGGTCGTGGTTTGCTCGCAGCGCGGCAAATCTATCCGCGGGATCCTTACGTTTGAGCAATTCCTTTATGTCGTCGTCTGCCATAGCTGCGGAAAGACGGTATTTCTGCGTGGCAAGATCGAGCACATGGATTTCCTTGCCCATTTTCTGATATATCCCGCGTTTGGTTTTCT
>JBKJYB010000063.1:0-5194 GCA_046716045.1 Nitrosospira sp. | reverse complement strand
GGCGCGGGCGCCGCCGATGCCTGGCGGGAACTGCTTCAATTGGCGGAAACCGCCAGCCAGCTTAATAAAATCAATGGTATTCTCATCGGCCAGCGCCTGCGTTACAACCAGCAGGCGCTCTCGGTGCTGCAAGCGGCAACCCGTAGCGCCGGTCTGTACGGTGCCGATGGCCAGCCTACACTTTTCTCCGGCGGACGCCAGCTTGGTGAGGGCTGATCCCCCAGCCGCATTCCCCCCCACATTCGGGAGTATTACCGCCTTCCCCGGGGAAAACCTCTGACGCTGAACATGATCAGGGTGGACCAGCGTTTCATGCCCAGCTATTCGATACAGTAACAATCCGGCTGTCGTCCGCGTCATCGTTTCCCCGCGCGGGAGCATCCGTTTTGCCGTCACCGTGGAATTACCGCTTCAACAAACCCGTTCCCGCCTGTAACATATAAACATCGCCCGCCGGACAATGTTCCTTGGGCGACTTAGTTTGAGTGTCTCGGTGAGTGTCTCGGCGGGCGAAGCGTGATCGGGAAAATGCGGAAAATTGAACAAATCAAAATCAGCGCCCAACTTCCCAGTCCGAAAGGGGTGGCGCTCGCCATCATGGAAATCTGTCGCCGCGACGACGCGACAATGGCTGAAATCGGCAAGGTCGTTCAGACCGATCCCGCACTATCCGTTCGCCTGATCCGGTTGGCCAATTTGGCGGCTCATGCTGGACGGCCGGTCGCCCATACCGGACGGCCGGTCGCCGCCATCCCCGATGCGCTCATGCGTCTGGGCCTCTCGGCGGTTCGCCTGTTGGCTTTGGGCTTCTCCCTGGTCGATCAGTATCCGAATGGTCCGTGTCAGGCATTCGATTACCCACAATTCTGGTCTCATTCATTGCTGATGGCCGTGGCCTGCCAGGAACTGGGTGGCCATCTCCCGGGCGGATCGCCCGATGAACTATTCGCCTGCGGTTTACTGGCCCGCATCGGCTGCCTGGCTTTAGCGACCATTTATCCCGTCGAATACGCTGGGCTATTGGCAGAACAGAACGCGGCGGGCGGCACGCTGCTGGAACTGGAGCGCGAGCGCCTGCACGTCGATCATAATGAACTCACCGCCACTATTTTGACCGACTGCGGTATCCCCTCAGCCCTCGTGGAACCGGTCTGTCACCACGAGGCACCCGAGGCTTCGGGCTTTTCCGATGGCTCGCGGCCTCACCAGCTGGCCCATCTTTTCTATCATGCCAAACGCTTGGCGGATCTCGGACTGACGCCGGAGACGGAACGCTACGGCAAGATCTCCGAACTCATGCTGCTGGGAGGCAAGATCGGCCTGGACGCGGATAAAATGGGTGCCATGGTTGACCGGATCTTTCTGCAATGGCGCTTATGGGGAGAATTGCTCAAGGTGCCGACCTCTACACCTCCTCCATTCGCCAAGATGGCGGCCGCTCCCGCTCCCAAGTCCGGTGGAGAAGGCGACTCTGCCCGGGTACGCGTGCTTATCGTGGAAGATGACCCCGCAAGCCTCATCACCATGGAGAGCATACTTAGCGGCATACTCGGCCGGCCGGTTTATTCGTCCATCAATGGGCAAGAGGCGTTGAGTAAAGCCCTGGAGGTAATGCCCCAGATCGTCGTGACGGATTGGCACATGCCGGTGATGAATGGAATCGAATTCTGTCGCGCTCTGCGCGCCACGGACTGGGGTCAGTCCATGTATGTCATCATGCTGGCGGGCATTGAGGAGGAGAAAGAAATCATTGAGGCTTTCGAGGCCGGCGCGAACGATTACGTGACCAAGCCGGTGAATATCCGTGTCTTGAGCGCCAGAATGCGCGCTGCGTTGCACTACGTTAAACTGCTGGAAACCTGGGAACAGGACCGAGCTCAGCTCAAGCAGTTCACGGCGGAGCTGGCGATTAGCAATCGCAGACTGGAACATCTTGCGCTGACCGATCTGCTCACCGGCTTGCCAAATCGACGCGCCGGACTGAACGCGCTATCTCAGGCATGGCTCGGTGCGAATCGTTCCGGGCAGCCTTTGTCGGTCATCGTAATCGACATTGATCGTTTCAAAACAATCAATGACAACTACGGTCATGCCGCAGGTGACATTGTGTTGAAGGAAGTGGCAACAGCCATTCAGACAATGGCCCGCAAGGATGACAGCGTTTGCCGCCTCGGCGGTGAAGAGTTTCTCGTTATCTGCCGCAACACGAATTTGAAATCCGCGTTTCATGCCGCTGAACGGCTGCGCAAGATAGCGAAGTCGCTAAAGATCAAAGTTGCCGAGGTGGACATTCAAACTACAATCAGCGTCGGTGTGGCGTGCAAGGAATCCGGCATATCCGACGCGGACGCCATGGTGAATGCCGCCGATAAGGCGCTGTATGCGGCCAAAAATCTAGGCCGGGACCGAACCTGCCTGATTAGCCAGGGCCAAGCGCATTCCCCTCACAATGAGGTTTCCCCGGAGTTCAATTTTCCAGATGATGGGGCATAAACCCTTGGCTGACAGAAAGAAGGAATAAAACCGGGGTAAATGAGCGGTCAACTACCGGATTTAGGATTAATCAAGCTGACGCACGCGGCAAGTCATCGGATGCGGAATCAGGCGCGGTAGCAGGTAAATCTTCGGTATCAGAAAAGGTATCGGATGACACGTCGGGCAAGTCGGAAAGGATCATCAGCGTGACGCGCCGGTTGCGCGCGCGGCCTTCTTCGTTGTCATTCGATTCCACAGGGCGGTTTTCGCCGTAACCCACCGCCGTAAGCCTTGTGGCCTGAACGCCGTTTTCAATCAGCAATCGCACCACACTGCTGGCGCGCACCGCCGAAAGTTCCCAGTTGGAGGGAAACTTTGGAGTTATGATCGGTATGTCATCGGTATGTCCTTCCACGTGAATCGCATGTTCGCCGTTCTTCAGCACCTGCCCCACCGCGTTTAGCGCCTTGATGGAATCTGTCTGCAGCGTGGCCTCTCCGAGCGGGAACAGCGCGCTGGCGTTGATCTCCACGCGAACACCGCGCTCACTCTGGGTCACCCGAACCTGGCCGTCTTTCACAAGCGGGGCAAATGCCGCCATGATATCGCGAGCAATGATCCGCAATTTTTCCCGCTGCCGGAGCTGCGCTTCCCCAATGCGGCTCGCTCTTTTTGCCGCCAGGTCGTCGATCGGCGCAAGTGGCGGCGGCACTGGTTCATGCGCCACGATCAGGTTATCGCGGCGCCCCTGATCCTTGGCGATGGCATTCAGGAGTGAACCGGCCATCACGCGATATTTGCCCTCGTTTACCTGGGAGAGCGCATACATTACCGCAAAAACCGCGAGCAGCAGCGTAATGAAATCCGCATAGGACACCAGCCAGCGCTCGTGATTTGCCTGCTCTTCCGGTCTATGCCCGCGTCGCATATTGCGCTTCAAGGCAATCGTTTCCTTGGGGTTTTCAGCCCAACCCCGGTGGCATACGAATTCAACTTGACGCCAGATGGGTGGATGGCTATAACGTGATGAAATGCCGCCCATAAGGCGGCAACTTGATTCACCAGCGGGGCTTGACTACTGTCGGTGGGTGTCGCTCCGAAAAAACTTCCGCCGCCCTTAAGGAAATTGCGCCGATACTTGGTCATGATTTGTTTGCGTCGTGTTATGTGAGAAATCTGATAGATGACACTTCGTTCCATTTACTGTGTTTACATCGAAGCGTCTGAAATTCGGGTCCCGGTTCCGAATAACCTGGAGGCGAATACCCGGCGTCCGTTACTTACACCACATACCCTTTCAGCCGGCCTGCAATCAGTCTCGGGTTCTCGCCATTGGCGATCCCCACCAGTCCGTCCACCAGCATTTCGCGCATTAACACCTGACGCGCAATGAGTGATTTCAGCTTGTTGGCAATCGGCAGAAATGCCAGATTGGCCAGACCCACGCCATAAATGGTCGCCACGAATGCCACCGCGATGCCGGCACCAAGATGGGCCGGGTCCGCGAGGTTCTCCATCACCTGGATAAGCCCCATCACGGCTCCCAGAATGCCGATGGTTGGTGCGTATCCGCCGGCCGCCTCCCACACTCGGGCCCCCTGGCGATGCAGGTCGTCGAAGGTTTCGATCTCCACTTCCAGCACCCGTTTCAATTCCAGCGGCTCGGTGCCGTCCACCACCAGTTGCAGCCCTTTCTTTACGAATGGGTCGTCGATACCCGCAATATGCGGATCAAGTGCAAGCAACCCCTCCTTGCGCGCAGTAGTACTCCAGACTGCGATATGCTCCACCAATGCGGTAGCGTCGAGCCGTGGCGGAATGAATACCCAGCGGCTCATTTTCATGCCCAGTACAAACTGACGCACGGGGCTTTGCAGGAGTACCGCTCCCAGCGTACCCCCCAGCACGACCGTAAAGGCTGTAAGCTGGAGGAGCGAGCCAGGATGGCCGCCTTCCAGCATCTGGCCGCCAAAAACGGCGATTAAAGCGATAACAACGCCAATTATGCTATTGAGGTCCATGCGCACTCCTTGAGTTTGATGCGTAGCCGCGAAACCGCCTGATTATGTATCTGACATACCCTGGATTCGGACACGCCGAGAATCGCGCCGATCTCCTTGAAATTCAACTCCTGTTCATAGTACAACCCCATCAGTGTTTTCTCCCGCTCGGGCAGATTGGCGATCGCGCCGATCAGTACTTCCCGCAGATTGTCGTCTAGCAGGCTCGCCAGCGGATCGGCGCCGCTGTCGGCGCAATTGCGCTCCAGAAAATCGTCGTCGCCGTCCTCCAGAAAATCTTCGTAATGGATAAGCTGTGTCCCCCGCCCTTCCAGCAGCATCTGCTGGTACTCAGCGACAGGCACTTTGAGTTCGCCGGCTATCTCGGCTTCGGTGGGCGCGCGGCCTGAACGTTGCTGCAATGCATGAACAGCCGCGTCGATCTGGCGCATACTTTTACGTGCCCCCCGCGGCAGCCAATCCAGCTGACGCAGTTCATCCAGCATGGCGCCGCGGATGCGCTGCGCCGCATAAGTCTCGAACTGGGCGCCCGCGGCCTCCTCATAACGGCTCAGCGCGTCCATCAGGCCGATCATGCCCACCTGGATCATGTCGTCCACCTCCACACTGGGAGGTAGTTTGGCAACCATATGGTTGGCAATGCGTTTGACCAGCGGGGCAAACTCAGCCAGCGACTGCTTTTTATCGATCACACCGGC
>JBKJYB010000062.1:0-6646 GCA_046716045.1 Nitrosospira sp. | reverse complement strand
GACAGCATTGCTTATATTTCTTGCCGCTGCCACAGGGACAGGGATCGTTACGGCCCGGCTTTTTCATACGAATTTAGTACGCTTGTAAAGGGACAGTTATGCCATGTCAGTGTGATCTATCATGAAGACTGATTTCCATTCCGCCTGGCATCCCCCGGATTCTGCATATTCTCCCTACATCGAAGCGTGTTCACGCTTTCGCCTGCTTGGGTATCCCTAAATGAACCAGGATTGAATCCTCTACCACCAACATATCGGGAACCATCGATCCGGCCTTATCATGAATGGTACTAAATCCGGCAGTGGCTGTGAAGGATGGGCTGCCGCCATGCTGGCTGCAATGGGTCTTACCGTGTCCAATGCTGTGCGCCTCTACTAACCAGGGCTGCACGTGAGCATGCCCTACCTTTTGATTCACTGATTCCCAATATGCAACCATTGCCACATCAAGCCGGACTTGGTGCGGATCTACAGAAAACCGGATACGGAGCGGCTGTAACGGGTACGGCTCGGCTCGCACTCCACGCTTGGTTTATAGAGATTGTCTCAAGTTCACGGCGGACAGTCATCCGGCGCCGAAGGACGTGGTCATGTTTTGTCCGTATCGGATCTCGGATGGCGAATCAACATTCGACGCTTAAAGAGCTTGTCATGGCCAGCCATGACTTCCCATTGATCGAGGGAGCTTTGAGCAAAATACGGTTCTAGCGGTTCTGTCAAGGACGATCCATCTTTCAATGCGGCAACAAGATGCTCATAGGCACCGTAATCTTTATATCGTTTCTCATCCCACTTCGTTATCCACATCCATTGCAAGCATTCCGTCACTGCCGTCCTGCCCTCGCCGCGTATGCCTTTAAATTCGTCATCGGGCTCCGGCCATTTAAAGCTTGTTTCTTCCTTGAGGTTTTTTATGGTTTTGCCGGAATCTGTTATTTCCAAATGTAGAAGGCGGAATGGCGTGCCCCGCTTGTCTTTCAGTTCCTCTCGTTTTTTATCGGGGATAGTGAACCATCCCGGCTTCCCTAGAGTCGTCATGCCCTTACCTGCCGTTTGTCCGATGATTTTCAAGATGAGATCCCAAGGTATCTTCTTAGAATCAAAATTCCTAGATGTCTCATCGATAAATTCCTTGCGAATTTGATCCAACAATCGTCCTGTCCTGGATAGCAAATCCGGCGGATAAATGCCCAGCCGTTCGTCGAACCGTCCTTGCCGCACCGCTGCCTCGTCGAGTTCGCCGATGAGATTGGTGACCAGCACATAGGCGACTGAGCGTTTCTCGGCCCCGTTATGCAAATCCTTCAACTTGGGCAGCATTCCTGGTGTCAAAAAGGAGAACACGCTGAGTGGGTTGTTATTGGCCGCATCGCGCCGTTTCAGCACCGGATCGAACTCATCGAACAAAATCACCACACGGGTCAGCATAGACAACGCTTCGAACACCGCCCGCGCCCGTTGTTCGATATTCTCTTCGCCGCGCTTGACGAGGTCGCTGGGGGTGACTTCCACCAGAGGCACATCGCAGGTTACAGCCAATGCCTCGACCAGAGTTGTCTTGCCGGTGCCGGCCGGACCGTGCAGGGCGAGAGAGCATAGCGAGTCGTCGTATTCCTTGGGCAATGAAAGCCCCGACACATGGGCGCGCATTCGCTGCAAGGTAATCGCTACGGAATTCGTCCGGTTGATACTTTCCAGCAGGCCCTTATCCTTGATCAACTTGAGGAATTTAGGCTCGATTTGTAAAGTATTATCATCAGGAGCCAAGCACAAACCATAGTCCGGATAGAATAGCGAGTCGAGCGTCAGGTCATCTTTTAGCCCTTTGTCTTTTTTCTTGACCGAGAAATGTTCCAGAATTATATGGTTGATGCGCGCGTCGAGCATTTCGTTAATCTCGGCCAAGGCAATGACGGCGCTGGCGGTGGCCTTCAGGTCGGTTTTTAATGGAGGCTGGGAGAATTCCCAGCCCCAGCCCTTCTTATTCGACGAAAGATTGAAGGCATGTTTGGCTCTTGTGTCCTCAAAAAAGCGCAACATATTATCAGCCAGATCAGTCTCGATTTCGCTGTCGCACGCGTAGCGCAACAGTTGGGCCATAGCATGCAGAGTCACCGCATTGCCCATCATAAGGCGGGGGCCGTCGGACCGTTCGTGAATATGACGCGGGTTGGCGAAGCGTCCGCGGCTGGAAACCATCTTCGAAAGGTCGCTCACCGCCCGGCCAAATCGGGTGTCCTTTTCCCATTTTTCTGTCAACCTTCCGTAGGAGGCTGCAGCGCAGGCCAGCTCGCAGGGCTGCCAATCCCACTTTTCACCGAGGGATACCAGCGCCAGTTCACGATCGAGTACAGAAGACAGGTAATTCTTGACCGGATGCAGCAGCTTATGTATTTCGTCGGCTCCTTCCTCAAACTCTCGCTTTATTTTTTCAGATATTTCTTTATTAAATATTGCGTTATCTCCTTGGCAAAACAAATCTTTCGCCTTTTTCACGCGGACCAAGGCATGCTCCACCGCCAACACCGCAAACATATGAGCGGATTCGGACCTGGTCATATTATTCAACCGCTGGCTTTGCAAAGCGGATAGGTCGGATAACTCCTCAGATAATTTGGGAGATTTTCCGTAAAAGTATTTATGCGCCTCTTCTATAGCGTTGGGTTCTTTGCTGTGTTCGTTGCCTCGGTATTCTCGAATGTCGATCAGCGCCGCTTCAAACGCCCTTATTGCTGTTTCAGTCCCATTTTTCAGTACACCTTCAAATCTGCTAGAGGTAATTGCTGTTTCAGTCCCATTTTTTAGCACATCTTCAGATCTGCTAGAGGTAATTTTCTTGAGGCAGTCTTCTACGCTTATTTCTAGATCAATCGTGCCGGAAGGAACCAAAGGAAGAACCAGGTAGCGGGAGAGACGTCGTAATTTCAGGAAACAGGAAAGGTGCAACCGCTCTTCCTCCGCTTCCACCCATTTTTGCAAGGGCTTGCCGCCGGCACTTCCGAAATAATCGGTATTAAGGTTTTCAAGCTGCTTTGTTCGCTCCCAGTAATTACCAGCTTCTTCAATGAATTTACCGGTGTTACGCAAAGCGTCGGCAAAACTCAAGAGTGCGCGTATGCATTCACCCGTGGTGAACGCGGTCACCAAACCGCCTGGCGCGGCACGTGCACCGCCAATGTTCCAGTCACTCCGGTCCGCGGTATATAACTCGCGGATGATCCAGTAACAGCACAGCATCGCCGTCTTGGAGAAAGCAGCACCGGGCTGAGCGGTTAAGGTTCGTAGAACACTCGCCGCGACCAGCACCGACAGCTCGTTATCCGCAAGTTTTTCTAACGTCAAATCGTCCTTCTCACCGTTCTCGCCCTTCTGCAATTGGTCTATCAAGCTTTTGATGAGATTAAGCCGCTTTTCCTCATCCTTCTTGCCGAACGGCTGATCATGACGTGTCAGAAGGGCTCTTACAACAAGCGAGTTCTCATGCCGCCAATCCCCGAAAACCGGCGGTTCATCGCTTTCTCCGGGCGGGCGCAGGCATTCCATCAATACTTTGATTCCGGTATCCCTAAGCTCCGCACTTCGCTGCCGCGCCGTGTCTAGTTTCCTCAGTGTTGGGATATGGTCTTCCAGATCGTGATTGTGGGTGGTCGCGTCAGCCATAACAGCCCCCTTTATTTAAACTGCAATCGGACGGGGTAGGTTTTCCGTCCGCAAGGTTTTGTACGAGTACAACTTCACGGAAACAAAAACAGCCTAAAATCCCCCCGCCTCGTTTGCGAACCGACACCCCACCCTCTATAAGCGCCTTCATTGCTGGCTTATATTCAAATATTAGACCATAACGAAATATTTGCACGCCGCTCTATCAATTTTTTGCGGGCATTTTTTACTATGGACCCGGCATCAATAACTTTTGAAATTATCGAGCTTGCCCTTATATAAAATCGACGGATACGAATGACAAAGAAATTCAGACACTGGAGCAGTTGTATGCACTGTGCAAGCAGGCGGTACGACCGTATCAGGAACAAGTCATCCGATCGATTATTTGCGATAGGCGGCCAGAGCGGTTGAAGATGGATTTTGCGTTGTGGAGCTGCACGGTGGTGACGCAACTGATTGAGCGTAAGTAGGGCATCAGGCTATCGGTACGCGAGTTGGCAACTACCTGCAACGGTGGGAATTTACCCTACAGAAGCCGGTCAAGAAGGTTTATAGGTTTATGAGCAGCACCCGAAGCCATACGGAAGTGGCCGGATGATCATTGATGAGGTGTTCAACGCTAAGCGGTGTTCAAAGCGTGCAATTATTGGTTTGGGCTGGATTCCGGGTCAAGCCTTGAATGACGAAATTCATAGTGTTTTCTCGCCGAATATAGGGTGTCCGGAGTTAAACCCCGGATACATGCGGAAACTTGAGCAGTCACCCGAATGCGTCAAAAGTTTCTTCCAAGACATCCATGTCCACTACTGCGTAGAGCCTTATTCAGGCCGGATCAATAGGTACGGTTTTCTTGCAGGTACTTCTAATAATTAAACCGTATCTGGGTAAAGTAAGTCCGTTGCGGCATGGGGTGAAAGACCCAGTATTTTTCGTTGTTAACGTTGTCGATACCAGCGCTGATCATTACTTGCTTGTTGAGCCTGTAATTTGCGCGTAAATCAACGACAGTGTAGCTGGTAAGCCCTGTATATGAAAAACCATTGGTGTCGGTGTTATCCAATCTGCCGAACTGACCACTGCTGTAGCGGAGCATTGTCGTGACAGTGAATTTGTCGGTTGCACGGTAAGAAACTACCACGTTGGATCGCCACTGGGGAACTCTGGGTTGACGTTTGCCGGTCGTATTGACGTCAGTGGGAGATGCTGCGTCTGCGACAGCATTCTGCTCGATTTTCGAGTCGGCCCAAGTGGCATTACCCAGGACATCCAGCCCCCTTATGAGAAAATCGGCTTTCTCTCCCGAAAACTCGACGCCATAAGTATCGACTTCACCAACATTGGAAATAAAGGTTGATTGTTGAGTGATACCGGTGATTGGATTCGTGGCTAACCCGACCTGGGAAAAAATGGCATTTTTTACCCGTTCCTGGAACAGACTGAGACGCAGTCTTCCCTTGTCTGGAAAATACTCGGCAGAAAGCTCGGAGGCGAGGGCATCTTCGGGCCGGAGATTAGGGTTACCGTTGACTGCTATAGCGGTGGCGCCAGCTCCCACTATCGACGTTTGGAATAACTCCGCCGCAGTGGGATACCGGTATGCTTGACCGATGGCTGCGCCAAATTTTACCCGATCGATCGGGCTCCAGGTTAGCTTCCCCTTGGGGGAAAAATTAAATGCACTTTTATTAGCTTGGTTGACCGTTTGGAGTCCAGAGCCGACAGTGGTGGTGTTGGCTCCATCGTAAGCGTGCCAGTTTTCAAAACGGCCACCAAAGGTGAAATTCCAGTTTGGAAGGAAATCCCAGGCGTCCTGCACCCAATAACCTTCGGTCCGGGTTTTTCCAATCGAGTTTGAAAAGATGCCTGTGCCGCCGCCGGTTTGCCAGTTGCTGGTGGTGTATACCGGATTTTTCAGAGTGTACTGGCTATGATGAACGCCAAAGCTGACCTCATGATAACCCAGCCCTAGAAAATCAACGCGGGGCCGCCAAATACCCTTGGCATCGAACGTATACCAACCGGAGCCGGACAAACTGTTAGTTCTGCCAGCACCATTGGCGGCCGCAAGGAGCGGATTAACCGTTGGCGCGCGAACGGTATCCTTGCCTAAATCAATCAGGCTGCCCACCAACTCCCAGTCAAACTTTCCGCCGGTGTTGGACCTGAGATTCAGGCCGTGCGACCAGGTTGTTTGGTCAACCTGATTCCCAGCGAAAGTGGGAGCGTTGGGGGTGGATAGATTGTATTGCCTGCCGTCAATATTAACGTTGCCGCTTTCTACTATATTGCCCGCCGCATTTCTCAGATAGCTTTGTGTCTTGGCGCTGGCGTTGTTCTGCCACATTCCCAGGGTGTAGGCGAGTCGGATGGCCGGCGTAAAATCGTAAGCCAGTTTCCATTTAAAGTTGTCCTGCACCGTATGGTTTATGTTTCCGGCGCCCAACACTTGGGTGGGGATGCCTGTGGGGGTTGCGGCGGAAAAAGCACCCGTTACCGGCGTCCCGGCACCGGAACTAGTACCTGGTACGTTGGCTACCGCAAAGGTTATGGGCTGACTATGGGCATTGAGATGGCTGTAGTCAAAGCGCATCGACAGATCTTTATATTTGTGGCCAATATATCCGGAATACCTTTGGTTATGATAGGTATCCTTTGTGCCATAGAGATTAAAAGTCTGGAAAGACTGTTGCACATCCACGCCTCCTTCGAATTTTTCCGGCATACGCGTAGTGATGTTGATCACGCCACCTATGGAATTACCAGGATAGGCGGCCGAAAAGGGCCCATACATGATATCGATGCGTTCGATTTCTCCGGGCGAGACGGTATTCCAGCGAGGCGAACCCGTGTTTGTGTTGTTATTGCCGAGCAAGGAAGACAGCAGGATACCGTCGGCATAAATCAGGCTGCGCGCGCTGGCGGACGTGCCGGAGGTGCGCGTTCCCACCGGCGCGTTGGTATCGCCGATATAACGATTACGTAC
>JBKJYB010000061.1:0-7983 GCA_046716045.1 Nitrosospira sp. | reverse complement strand
GTGCGAGAGAAAGCCCAGGAAAAAGTATTTCATGATCTGGGGCGCATTCGGCATCTAAAAAAATCCAACCCTGATCTGCTCATCGGCGTGGGGGGTTGCGTCGCCAGTCAGGAAGGTGCGGAGATTGTGAGGCGCGCGCCTTACGTGGATTTGGTATTTGGCCCACAAACCCTGCACCGGTTGCCGCAGATGATATCAGCGCGGCAAGTATCCGGCCGTCCGCAAGTGGATATTTCCTTTCCCGAAATCGAAAAATTCGACCACCTGCCGCCCGCGCGGTCCGAAGGTGTGACTGCCTTCGTTTCCATTATGGAAGGATGCAGCAAGTATTGCAGCTTTTGCGTGGTGCCTTATACGCGCGGTGAGGAAATCTCACGCCCTTTAAGCGATGTATTGGTGGAAATCGCGGGACTGGCGAGTCAGGGAATCAAGGAATTGACACTGCTGGGGCAAAACGTCAACGCATATCGAGGTGCAATGGAGCATGCGGAAGAAAGTGAAGTTGCGGATTTGGCGCTGTTGCTTGAATATATCAGTGAAATTCCCGGTATCGAACGCATCCGTTACACGACGTCTCATCCCAGGGAAGTCACCTCTCGACTGATTGACGCCTATATAAAATTGCCGAAACTGGTTAGTCATTTGCATTTGCCGGTTCAGTCGGGCTCGGACCGGATACTGGTGGCAATGAAGCGTGGCTATACTACGCTGGAGTACAAGTCCATCATCCGCCGGCTCCGTGCCACTCGCCCTGATATCTCCGTTACATCCGATTTCATTATTGGCTTTCCCGGTGAAACCGAAGTCGATTTCGAAGCGACCATGGAACTGGTTGAAGGGGTAAACTTCGATGATTCCTTCAGTTTCATTTATAGCCCTCGTCCTGGCACGCCCGCCGCGGGATTGCCTGACGACACTCCTTACGAAATCAAGCTGGAGCGCCTGCAACGCTTGCAGGAAAAGATCGAACAGCAGGCGCAAGGCATCAGCCAACGCATGATCGGGTCGACGCAGCGCATTCTGGTGGAGGGCATATCCAGAAAAGATGCCAGCGAACTTTGCGGGCGCACTGACAACAACCGTATGGTTAATTTCCCCGGCGACCCGGCAAACATCGGTTATTTCATAGACATTCAAATTACCGCCGCACTATCCCATTCGTTGCGCGGTAGAATCATGAATAACTAGCGGCCTGTCAGACTTGAAGAATCGAAGCGAAAAAGTGACTGAGCAAGGACAGATTTTGATGGTTTTGAAGGCCAATAGTTGTTCTATTGGCCGACAAAGCGGCGAAATATGGACCGGCCCGATGCTTTTAACCCGGCTTTTGCAGCCGATTTCCTTTAAGTCCGACGGCTGCTGCTGGTACCAAGGAATTCCTGAATAAGCTCTCTACAGGGCGCGTTGCTGGCGAACTCGAGGACATATTCGG
This sequence comes from Nitrosospira sp., assembly GCA_046716045.1. Classification (GTDB taxonomy): domain Bacteria; phylum Pseudomonadota; class Gammaproteobacteria; order Burkholderiales; family Nitrosomonadaceae; genus Nitrosospira. The sequence continues at coordinate 6,551 of JBKJYB010000061.1, read as the reverse complement.
AGATTCCTTGTCTACGTTTCTTGCAAAGTGTGCGTGTCACTGCGAGAATTAACCCCCTGCCATCGTTTTACCGAGCCTTTGAAACCCCAGTCTGTCGAAATTTCATTTTCTCCGATTGATAATCAGCGTCTGGCCAACCTGTGCGGGGCGCTTGACGAGAATCTCAAGCAGATCGAAACCGTACTTGATGTCATCATTGCGCGGCGAGGAGAACATTTCAGTTTGCGTGGTAAATCGCCCCAGACCTTGCTCGCCGCAGAAGCGCTGCGAAATTTTTACGGTCAGGCACAACATCATCTGAGTATCGAGCAAATTCAATTAGGCTTGATCGAGGTGATGAATCCTCGTCATGTAGTAAAGCATACCGCCGCCGGCACTCCGACGGAAGAACCAGCCGTGCCGGTGCTGATAACGCGGCGCAGCGATTTGCGCGGCCGAACGCCGCGTCAGGTGCAATATCTGCAACAAATCCAGAAGCATGACATTACGTTTGCCATTGGCCCGGCAGGCACCGGGAAAACTTATCTCGCTGTGGCAAGCGCGGTTGATGCGCTTGAACGCGACATGGTGGCGCGCATTGTTCTGGTGCGTCCGGCAGTGGAAGCTGGCGAACGTTTAGGTTTTCTGCCGGGTGATCTGGTGCAGAAAGTGGATCCTTATTTGCGCCCGCTCTACGATGCGCTTTACGATCTGATGGGGTTTGATAAAACCAGCAAACAGTTTGAGCGCAGCGCAATTGAAATTGCGCCATTGGCTTTCATGCGCGGGCGCACGTTGAATAAGTCGTTCATCATTCTTGATGAAGCGCAAAATACGACGCCGGAACAGATGAAAATGTTTCTGACTCGTATCGGTTTCGGCTCCAAGGCGGTAGTGACGGGTGATGTCACGCAGATTGATCTGGCCAAGCATCAGAAAAGCGGCCTGGTTGAGGCTAAACAGGTTCTGGGAAAAGTGCGCGGTATCTCTTTTACTCATTTTGGTGCTGAGGATGTGGTGCGTCATCCGCTAGTACAAAGAATTGTCAACGCCTACGAGAAATATGAAAAGCAGGAGTAGCGTTTCCAAGCTTTCCAAAGGGGTTGCTCGCAAGGAAGCAAAGCTGAAATTGACAACACAATACGCAACTCGTGACAAGAGCGTTCCCGCCCGGCCGCAATTCCGCAAGTGGGTCAAAGCCGCGCTGATGCAAGATGCCGAGATTGTGCTGCGCATTGTGGATGAACCCGAGGGGCGCAGCCTCAACCGGGATTTTCGCGGCGGAGACTACGCTACCAACGTACTGACTTTCGTATACAGTAATCTTCAGCGCCTGTCTGGCGATATCGTGCTGTGTGCCCCGGTGATAGCGAAAGAAGCTAGTCAGCAGGATAAAAGTCTGGCGGCACATTTCGCTCACCTCACCGTGCATGGCGTCTTGCATTTGCAGGGCTACGACCACGACAATGATGCCGGCGCAATGGTAATGGAACAACTGGAAACCGAAATTGTCATGAGGCTGGGACATGACGGCCCTTACAAGGATACCAGCGGATAAACCGAAGAACTCTGATTCTGGGCGAGATGGCTTCTTTATTCATGCCGTCCCCAAGTTTACTTCTTACTTACCTACCGGCACATCAATATGGATGACCCTCCCAAACCAGGCTGGCTCGAACGCTTCAGTGCTCTGGTCCTGCGTGAACCAGGGGACCGGGAACAGTTGACGGCATTACTGCATTCCGCCTATGAGCGAAATCTGTTCGATTCTGATGCGCTGAGCATGATCGAAGGGGTAATACAAGTATCTGAAATGCAGGCGCGCGATATCATGATTCCGCGTTCACAAATGGAGGTGATCGACATTAGCGAACCCCCGGAAAAATTCATCCCCTCGATTATCGAGACCGCACACTCACGCTTTCCTGTCATCGAAAACGATAAAAATAATGTAATTGGAATCCTTTTGGCGAAAGATTTACTGCGCTATTATGCCGGCGAGGAAGAGTTTAACGTGCGCGAGATGCTGCGGCCGGTGGTATTTATTCCCGAATCCAAGCGGCTCAATGTATTACTCAAGGATTTTCGCAGTAGTCGTAATCACGTAGCCATCGTAGTGGATGAATACGGCGGCGTGGCGGGGCTGATAACCATCGAAGACGTCCTGGAGCAAATCGTCGGCGACATTGAGGATGAACACGATTTTGACGAGGTTGAAGACAACATCGTGCCGGACCCGAGCGGTCATTACCGTGTCAAAGCGGTGACTGAAATTGCGGATTTTAATGAAAGGCTTGGAGCAGAATTAAGTGATGTGGACTACGACACTATCGGCGGCCTGATACTGAACAAATTCGGCCGGCTCCCCAAACGGGGTGAATCGGTTGCCATCGGCACTTTCAAATTCCTCGTGCTGCGCGCCGACAGTCGCAGGTTGCATACGCTGCTGGTGGAGAAAAGTGAAGATGAGGTCCAGCCCGGTTGAGATTTCGGCTAACGTTCAGGGGATTCAGACTGTGAGTGACGCGGATTACTACCCCCCGCACGCAGACCACGGGACGCCGTCCGAGCCCCCGGTAGTGGAGGTGGTAATCGAGGTTCCGCGAGGCAGCTTCCTTAAACGTGGCTCCACGGGCAGCATTGATTTTATCTCACCCCTGCCATGTCCCTTCAACTACGGTTCCGTACCGAGTTACGTGGGCCTTGAGGGTGACCTCCTCGATGCGGTGGTGCTCGGCCCGCGCCTGCGGTATGGCACGCGGATACGAGTCAAGGCCTGGGGGGCTGTAATTTTGACAGACCGCGGCATGACGGACGACAAACTAATCTGTAGTGATCATTCCCCAGACCTGTTGCAACGCCATCGGGTCATACAATTCTTCCATTTCTACGCGAAGTGCAAAGGGTTGTTGAATATCTGGCGAAGCCGGCCGGGACGCAACGCGTGCGAGGGGTGGTGCGACGCAATTCAAGCGCTCGCTCGCGCGCGGCCGCGAGACGGTTCGTGGCAAGGGCCGCCGCTTGATTTCTGATGAAATCCGCTCCGTCTGCAAACAAAGCACAGCCGGAAGCAGAAGAATAGATTTTTGCCAAGGCTTACCAAGCATGGCAGAATTGCGCCCCCTGTTAATTATGCTGAAGTAGCATTTCCCCATCATGCCTCTCCTCACTCTCGAAAAAGTTAGTCTCGCTTTCGGACATCACACATTGCTTGATCAGGTGGATTTGCAGCTGGATTCCGGCGAGCGCATTGGCCTGATCGGCAGGAATGGCGGCGGTAAGTCAAGCCTGCTGCGTATTCTGGCGGCCGAAAACCGACCGGACGATGGCAAGATCTGGCGCGCACCCGCCTTGAGGCTGGCTTACGTGCCGCAGGAGCCGGAACTGGATACGGCTCTCACGGTATTTCAGGAAGTATCCAAAGGATTGGGTGCAATCAGTCAAACGTTGTTCGATTATCACGAGGTTTCTCATGCCTTGAGCGACGGCACGGGAGATACCGGCGAACTTCTTTCCCGCTTGCAGGATTTGCAAGCCGAGTTGGAGACTCAGGATGGATGGCGCATCCAGGGAAGGGTGGAAACCGCCATTGACAAACTTAATCTTCCCACCGATGCGTTAATCGGACAGCTTTCCGGCGGGCTAAAAAAGCGTGTTGCGCTGGCCCGCGCGCTAGTGGTATCGCCCGACGTGCTACTGCTGGATGAACCGACAAACCACCTTGATTTTCTCTCTATCGAATGGCTGGAAGGACTACTTCGAGATTTTACCGGAAGCGTACTATTTGTTACCCATGATCGCCGCTTCCTAAACAACGTGGCAACACGAATTATCGAACTCGATCGCGGAAATTTAACGGCTTTCCCCGGTAATTTCGCTGAATATCAGCAGAAGAAAATGGAATTGCTGGAAATTGAGGCAACCCATAATCAAAAATTCGATAAGGTGCTGGCGCAGGAAGAAGTATGGATACGCAAGGGGATCCAGGCGCGCCGTACACGGAATGAAGGCAGGGTGCGGCGGCTGGAAACGTTGCGACTGGAGCGTGCCGCTCGCCGCGAACGAGTGGGTACCGTTCGGCTCAACGTGGACGAGGGTGCGAGATCCGGGCGGATGGTCGCCGAGTTGGAGCACGTCAGCAAAAGCTACGGCGATAAAACTATCATCGAAGACTTTTCCTGCCGTATCCTGCGCGGCGACCGCGTAGGATTGCTGGGGCCCAATGGTGCGGGAAAATCCACCTTGCTCAAGCTGATACTGGGTGAGCTGCAGCCTGATACGGGCAACGTGCGGCAGGGGACCAAACTCGCAGTCGCCTATTTTGATCAGATGCGCGAACAATTAAATGAGGAAGCGACGCTGATCGAGACTATCAGCCAAGGCTCCGATTTTATTGACATCGGCGGCGTAAGGAAGCATGTTATCAGTTACCTGGAGGATTTTTTGTTTGCGCCCGCGCGGACACGCTCGCCGGTAAAATCGCTCTCTGGCGGAGAGCGCAACCGGCTATTGCTGGCACGTTTGTTCACCCGCCCCGCCAACGTACTGGTTCTGGATGAGCCAACGAACGATCTGGATATTGAAACGCTGGAACTGCTTGAGGTACTGCTGCAAAACTACTCCGGTACGTTGTTCCTGGTAAGCCATGATCGGGAATTTCTTGATAACGTGGTAACCCAGGTGATCGCATTCGAAGGTGATGGCGTACTGCGAGAGTACGTGGGGGGCTACGAAGATTGGGTCCGCGCAAGAAATGTTTTAAAAGCAGCGATAAAGCCACGAGTGCCCCAACAGCAACCCTCGGTCTCGACGGAGAAAATGCAGGAACCGGCCGCTCGCGTCAAATTGGGTTACAATGAAACGCGCGAACTTGATGAGTTACCATCAAAAATCGAGACTCTGGAGCGTGAGCAAGCGGATATTACCCGTCAGCTATGTTCTCCGGGTATTTACCGTGATTGCCCGGATGAAGCCAGAGCCCTGCAAGAACGCCTTGCTATCATTGAAGCGGAACTCCTGAACTATCTCGCCCGATGGGAGGAACTGGAAGCGAAACAGTCGACCCCAAGACAGAAGAAGTAACGATAAGTTCACATATATCCTACTACTTTATTCGTTGACCAGGAATGGCACATCGTTTAGAGTCGCTCTTTTTGAAAAGAGGGCACTCATAATGAAACGACCAACAATAGTGAATATATTTGCATGGGGTCTGCTTCTGGCATTCACCAGCGCCGCTCAAGCAGCCGGTGACCCGGTTGCGGGTAAGCAAAAAAATGCCATGTGCGTCGGTTGTCATGGTATAGAAGGATACCGGACATCGTATCCCACAGTGTATCAGGTCCCAAGACTAGGCGGCCAGCATGCTGAATACCTGGTCAAGGCACTTCAGGCATATAAAACCGACGCCCGCAGTCATCCCAGCATGAAAGGTATCGCCGCCACGCTTTCCGAGCAGGATATGGAAGACCTGGCCGCCTATTACGCCGGTTCCGGAAAATAATTTATTCATTACGCAAGGAAAGCCCTATGAAAAATTTTGTTATTGCCGCGGCGAGCGGTGCATTGCTTCTGATTTCCAGTCAGGGAATAGCCGCCAATATTGAGGCTGGCAAGAAAAAGGCGGCTGAAGTTTGCGCCGCATGTCACGGCCCCGACGGCAACAGTCCTGCTCCAGCTTTCCCGAAGATTGCCGGACAGCACGCGAGTTATATCGAAAAATCCCTGAACGAATATAAGTCAGGTGCCCGTAAAGATCCCATAATGGCCGGTATGGCCGCGGCGTTGAGCAAAGAAGATATTGAAAATCTGGCGGCCTATTTTGCCAGTCAGTCTGGCCTGAAAACCAAATATTGATTAGGTAAGCGGATGGGAAAGTTTTTCCTGTCTGCTTGTCCAGCGTACGAATAAACAGGATCACACGTCAAGTGGAGGTCAATTTTCCCGCTGATCCAGGCATTCAAAATAAACCGTGGCGTCCAAGGCTGACCGGTTGCGTTGCGCTTGCCAAATCATTTCAGCAAGACACTCCATGACTTGATGCATAACGGCGTGTTCATCGCCGGTTTTCTTCATCAGCCGTTCAAACCGCTTGCGAATTCCCACAGGCTGGTCTATTGAAAGTTGTTCTTTGATGGCGATATGCATGCTCATGTGCAGAAAGGGATTGGTATCACCCATTTCGGGCAAGTAATCCTTGTCTTGATAGCGCTCTACGTCGTCAAGCATGGCATGGTACTCCGGATGCAGCAAAATGATCTCGAGCGCCATGTCTTCCATCGCGGAAAGCATTTCCCGCTGCCGGTATTTGCGCCACGTGTCGAAGAAAAATTGACGCGCCTGCTCTCTCGAGGGATTAAACACAGCAGTTGGAGTTATGTTTCCTCAAAGTTTTCCTCAAAGGTTTTTGTCCTGATACTCGCACAAATCATTAATGATGCACGCCGCGCATTTCGGTTTCCTTGCGATGCATACATAGCGCCCATGCAAAATAAGCCAGTGATGGGCGTCGTGACGGAATTCTTTTGGAATATGTTTCAGGAGTTTCAGCTCCACTTCCAGCACGGTTTTCC
>JBKJYB010000060.1:0-2694 GCA_046716045.1 Nitrosospira sp. | reverse complement strand
CCGATACCGATACCGAACCCGAATCGCGCGCACGCCATGCCCAATAATTACGATACCCTGGATGCCCTCAATCGTTACGCTCCGCTCTCGGACAAACTGAAGAGCATACATGACGCGCTGAGTAAGCGTTTTGAGTTCATAGATCGTATATCGGTGGCGATTTACGATCCCAAAACGGATGATCTCAAGACCTTCATCCACAGCAGCGGCGGAGACCATCCGCTTGCTCAGTATCAAGCCAAGCTGAGCGAAGCCGGGTCGCTGCAGGAGATTCTAAGAAGCGGCAAGCCGCGCATCGTGAATGACCTGGATATATTCGCTCAAGGTTCTCACGAACATACCAAGCTCATAGCGGAGCAAGGCTACGGTGCGAGCTACACCATGCCAATATACTCCAACGGTGATTTCCTGGGGTTCGTGTTTTTCAATTCCTACCGAAAAAATGTTTTCGACGAAGAGACACTGCACTTCCTCGACGTTTTTGCTCACCTGATTTCGCTGGTCGTGGTTGGCGAGTTCGCTTCGATACGTACACTGATTTCCACCGTTCATGCCGCGCGCGATATCGCTAACCTTCGCGACACAGAGACCGGCGCGCACCTCGACCGCATGTCCCGCTATGCCAGAATCGTGGCAAAAGAATTGGCGCCAAAATATGGCTTCGACGACGAATATGTCGAGCACGTATTTTTATTCTCGCCTCTGCACGACATCGGAAAAATCGGCATCCCGGACAGCGTCCTGCTCAAAGCCGGTCTGCTTGACGCGGGTGAACGGGAGATTATGAAAACTCACCCCCAAAAGGGCCGCCAGATCATCGACGCCATGCTGCTGGATTTCGGGCTGGGATCGTTCGAATATCTCAATATTTTGCGCAACATTGCCGAATACCACCATGAAACCCTGGACGGAGGGGGATACCCCCACGGTCTGTGTGGTGACGAGATTCCCATGGAGTCACGCATCGTTGCCGTGGCGGATGTATTCGATGCGCTCACCAGTCATCGCCCCTATAAGGAAGCGTGGAGCATGGACGACGCTTTCCAGGAGTTGCGGAAGCTTGCCGGCAGCAAGCTCGATCTGGATTGCGTCGAGGCACTCATCAAGAATCGGGCGCAGCTTGAAGAGATCAGGAATCGATTCGAGGAAGACCTCTACGGTTGAGCCGTGTTTTGTCGTTCGAAGACCTGTATCAATTCCGCGACGTGTACCACTGTTTTTACAGGTAGTTCCGGATAGATCGGCAAGGCAAGCACCTGATTGGCGAAACGCTCGGCCAGCGGCAGTGACAGACCAGCATACGATACGGAAAAAGCCGGTTGCAGACGACAGGGAATGGGATAAAACACCGCAGTGGCGGCTCTGTTGCAAAAAATAAAAAATAGGGCTCTGTTGCAAAAAAAAGGACAAACCAGAACTCTGCCCTTGATCTGATTGATTATGCGCTGTAGATACCGAATTGCCTTCCAATGAGGCGGATTTCTCCTGTGAGACCTTGGCCATATTTCCACATGTCCATCTGTCCTTTTTTAAACATCCGCATGAGCTCGAAACCTTTGAGGGTGGCATAGGCTGTTTTCATCGATTTAAAGCCCCGCACCGGGTTTATCAAGCGTTTGAGCTTGCCATGATCAGCTTCGATAATATTGTTCAAGGTTACGCAAGGGTTTCAACGCAGGATCAGGACAACGCAGCCCAGATTGCCGCGCTCAAGTCTGCCGGCTGTGAACTTATTTTTCAGGAAAAAGCTACCGGCGGTCGCTGGGAGCGGTCTGAACTTCATCGTCTGCTCGGGCAGTTGCGCAAGGGCGATGTATTGGTAGTCTGGCTATTAATGCCCAGCCCCTCGGAAAGGTAAAAATAAGAAAGAGCTAATATACAGAAACCTTTAAGTTCAATTACTTAAGATGCCTACTTTACGGTTGGGGCTCAGCCAAGCAAAGTGTAACTCTTATTTCAAGAAGGATTGAGTCCGTAAACTGCTGTAAATATTTGGTGGGAGCCACCGCTTCGGCTTGGTAAATTGACGGTTCTGAGACGTTAATCAACCGAAGGAGAAGAAGCGATGGCTGGATACGATATTAGCGTTGGCAAGGATTTATTACCAGGGTTATTGGGTGATCAGGATGGTCTGGCGAAATTAGTGGAAACGGTGCTCAACCAGATTTTGGAAGCGCAGGTGGCGGAGAGCTTGGGGGCGGATCGGCACGAGCGCTCGGAGGAGCGGCAGGGCTACCGGAATGGCTATCGGCCGCGTACTCTCTTCACCCGTGTTGGGCCGGTGACGCTGCAAGTGCCGCAGACACGGGATGGAAGTTTCTCGACGGACATATTCAAGCGTTACCAGCGGAGCGAGCAAGCTTTTGTACTGGCGCTGATGGAAATGGTGGTACAAGGTGTTTCGACGCGGAAGGTGTCAGCCATCACTGAAGAATTGTGTGGTGCGAGCTTCTCCAAATCCACGGTCAGTGCGCTTTCGCCAGTGTCTGAATCGGCGTCTGCCGGATCGAACCACGCTCGCCACCGAAGTCGATGCCTGGCAGCGGCGCCGCAACGCCGAACGCCGTTGCATCGAATGGTCGTTTACCCGGCAGGATGCGGATAAGAAGATGGCGCGGTATTATGTTTCTTAATTAACGTGTTTCGATACTAGTGCCAGTTTGTTTCTGCGAAGAGATCTGATGAGGCATATAC
>JBKJYB010000059.1:0-2679 GCA_046716045.1 Nitrosospira sp. | reverse complement strand
GCAATGTGGAGGCGATACGTAGGAAAAGACTTGCCTTTAAGCACAGGAATTAACACCGGTGTATTCTTTTTTTAACCATTATGCTTTTGTAACGCTTATTAGCATGCTTTTATCTTCTATTTGCTTGCCTGCACACGCTGATTCCAGTACTGCGTTTTTCTACGGCCGACCTGCTCCGGTAAATTTACTTTCTCATTTTAAGCAAGTCATAGTAGAACCTGAGAATATGGATAATCTGGGTTTGGGTTATCTTCGTGATAGGGGAACCAAGATATTTGCCTATGTAAGTATCGGGGAAATCAACTGGACACGACCCTGGTATTCCGAAATCCCGAGAAGCTGGTTTATGGACACCAATAAAGAATGGGGAAGCAGCATCATTGACCTAACTCAGCAGGGATGGCACGACTACCTAATTGATAAATATTTATCCCGGTTATGGGAAGAAGGCTATCGCGGGTTTTTTTTGGATGGGCTGGAGAGTTATCAAAGGTCTGTCGTTGAACCTGATGGCCGGTTAATTCAGGAAAAAGCATTGTCGAATCTGATTAAACGCATCCATCGGCGTTTTCCGGGAGTCGGTCTTATACTTAACCGGGGGTTTGCGATCTTACCGGAAGTTGGCAAATATGCGGTTGCGTTAGCTACTGAATCCCTGTTCCAAAGCTGGGATCCGTCCAGTCAACAATATAAAAAAGTTCTTGAGCCTGATCGTTACTGGTTGTTAGAGAAGTTAAGACAAGTGCGGACTCAATATGGATTACAAGTGATCGTCATTGACTACGTTGACCCGAAGCAGAAGGAATTGGCGCGAACTACTGTGAAACGAATATCTGACCTGGGCTTCACACCTTGGGTGGCAAATCCTGGATTAGATATTCTTGGCGTTAGCGGGTTAGAAATTTTTCCCAGACGAGTTTTAGCACTCTATGACGGACAGGAATATCCAGAAGGTCTACAACAGACAGATGTTCATAAATTACTGGCCATGCCGTTAGAATACCTGGGTTATACACTCGATTATTTGGATGTGAACAAGGGATTACCGGGTAATTTATTGACGGGACAATATGCCGGAATCGTCACCTGGTTCAACAATGATGCTCTAATGATGCCAACGGTTTATAGAGAGTGGCTGCTAAGACAGATAGATTCTGGAGTAAAAGTTGCTATTCTAGGAAATTTAGGTTTCAAAGCTGATAATGCTTTTTTGCAGCATCTCGGGGTCAAATTAAGTCAGTCCGAATCGTTAGAGGAGCCACTCAAAATTGGGCAGCGCGATAAAATTATTGGTTATGAGGCGCAGCCTCATCCCACGATAAGGGGGCTCACTGCCTGGCATGCGCTAGAAAATGGTATTGAGACGCATCTAAGCTTGACAGGTCCATCGGAAGTACCGTTGGTTGCTGTGTTTTCTGGAAACTGGGGAGGCGCTGCCTTGCATCCCTATGTGATAGCGGCTGGTTACCAAGGACGTCAACGGTGGATAATCAACCCGTTTGAGTTTTTATCAACGGCCCTTGATCTGCCAAAGATACCTGTACCTGATGTCACGACTGAAAATGGCCGGCGCTTATTGCTGGTACAAGTTGATGGGGATGGGGCTGGGAATAAAGCAGAAGTACCTGGAACGCCGCTGGCAATAAAAGTCATCCGAGATCAATTCTTGCAAAAGTACAACCTGCCTTCAACGGTTTCCATAATTGAAGGAGAAGCAGCGAACAGCGGTTCGGGAGACAAGTTAACCGAGATCGAGAAAATAGCACGAGATGTTTTCAAACTGAACAATGTTGAAATAGCAAGTCATTCATATAGTCATCCTTCAGCATGGTTCCAAAAGAACAGTGTTGATGCTGCTGGTGATGATTATCACCTTTCTATTGGTGGATCTGGGATTGATTTGAAACGTGAGATTGCCGGCTCGGTGGAATATATCAATAGAACACTGGCACCTGGGGAGAAGCAAGCACGTGTCTTCTTCTGGACTGGTGACGGCTTGGCAGATAAAGACGCCCTCGTTCTGGCACGTTCGCTGGGATTGGAGAATATGAACGGGGGGGGCGCGACGATATCCAATGATGAACAAACCATGACACGTGTCCCTCCTCTTGGTTATATAATTAATGATCAGCTCCAGGTATATGCCCCCATTGCAAGCGACCATGTCTATACAAATAGTTGGCAAGGTCCTTTTTACGGCTTCGATCGGGTCATCGAAACCATGCGACTCACTGATAGCCCGCTCCGTTTGAAACCACTGCATATCCATTATCATTTTTATTCAGGAAGTAAAATGGCATCCATCAATGCACTAAAATCGGTGTATGACTGGAGCATTAAACAGGAATACAGGGCTATCTGGGTTAGTGAGTACAGTCGAAAGGTAAATGAATTCCACAACATTACCCTGTCTCGTCGCGTGGATAGAGCTTGGGATATCAGAGGATTAAATACATTACGAACATTACGTATGCCAACGTCAATGGGATGGCCCGATTTGGAAAGATCCGTGGGAGTTATAGGAGTTCGTGATGCAACTCAAGGGCGATATGTGCATTTTTTTCCTAATCATGGTCAAGTTTTATTGTATACAACACCTGATCCTCCCCACTCCACTTACCTATTACACAGCAACGGGGAGATAAAGGAATGGCAGAAGACTGCAGAGGTTATTAATTT
>JBKJYB010000058.1:0-15904 GCA_046716045.1 Nitrosospira sp. | reverse complement strand
CCAATTTCAAATCCATTGCTGATAATGTTTGAAGTCCGGTAATCGTACCGTCAAACGCGGCATGCGTGGTTCCGATCTGGACATTTCCCTTGATAGGATAGGCGCGGTTCTTGTCCATGAGTGATATCACTTCTCCTCCGTGGACTTGGGAGGTAAATTTCAAACTCGTGAATTTGCCCTCGGCCACTACATTAATGGGTGTTTCCCGTGCATCAACCGATGCTGAATCAGTCGCTATCCTTGCGGTTATGTCGGTCTCGGTCTTTGGATCGCGAAAGGTGAGCGTACCTTGATCAATGGTGAGCCTGCCAATTTTTGGCAATTCCGTTTCTTTCTCCTCTTTTTCCAGAACCCAGTTGCGCTTTCCATCCAGACTTTTTTCCAGGATGATCTTCGGCTGCGATATCGATAATTCGGGTAGAACGATCTCCCCCCCGAGCAGTTTCCACGGGTTGATGCGGAATGAGAGTTTCTCAATAGCAAGCATTGGCTGCCCGGTACCCCAATCGGCATTGGCAAGCGAGAGTCCCTCAACGCTGATTTTAGGGTTGAGGGACAAATTGACGTCGAGATCGCCCCTGATTACAAATTCGCGGCCGGTTTTTTCAGTGACTTGCCGTTCTATATATGGCTTCAGCATGTTCCAGTCAAACAGCATAATGCCTATCAAAGCGACCGCGAATATCGCGATGGACGTGATCAATATTTTTCTGGAATGAGTTCTCATACCGGCAGGATTTATAATTCAAAGAATACCAATGGAGGCGTTTGACATAAGTACAAAACGGATTCCCTGCGAATTTCCCGAGTACATTGTATTTTTTTCGGCCGACGCGGTCGGTACGTCAGCGCACATTCCATTTTTGGTTACAAGTTTACGAAGTGCGCGGAACGCACACACTTTTTTTGCCTGGCTGTTCTTGAGATAATTATTGAGGCGTCATCCAAGGCAGGGTGGACGCTGGCGGGAAGATCAGAAGCCGGATGGAGCAATTTAGTGGCGATGTACCGCGAGAGGTGAGGGGGAGAAGAGTGAAATCTCGACTTGCCCCGATTTCACCAGACCGGCCCGAAAGTTATCGTAAACGCCATGAATAATGGCATTGAGCAATAGCGCTAAACTCAATTTTTGTCGTCAGCTTTCGCAGGCACCGACCGGCGTTTCAGGCCTCCTCGTGGTCTGCCCCGCGCCAATAGGCAAGGCTAATGGCTTGGCGCGGGATGCATAAACCTACTCGCAATCAGCCCTCATCCCACGATCCGGTAAAATATCCGGACTAGTATTTCCGCACATCCCAAAATAGACGGTCAAATTCTTTTTTTACCACGTGGTAGCATTCGCAAACGCGTGCTTCCAATCCGGTTCGATCTAGCACCATAATATGGCCGCGACGATAATAGATAATTCCAGCGTTTTGTAACCTGCCAGCGGCTTCAGTGATCCCCTCCCGCCGCACACCGAGCATGCTGGCAATTAATTCCTGGGTCATGGTCAAATCCTGGCAACCTAACCGGTCCAGCGTTAACAGCAACCACCGGCACAACTGTTGCTCGATCGTGTGATGGCGGTTGCATACCGCGGTCTGGGAGATCTGCATCATCAGCGCCTGGGTGTAACGCAGCAGCACACGCTGAATGGGTCTCGCTTGATTGAACTCCTGCAACATTAACGCGGCTTTCATGCGGTAGCCATGCCCCGCGGTTTGCACAGTAGCCCAACTGGGTGTGGTTTCGCTCCCCATGAAGAGTGAAACACCGAGCATCCCCTCATTACCTACCCCCGCGATCTCGGAAGATGCGCCGTTTTCCAGGATGTAATGCAAGGAGACGATAGCCGAAGTAGGAAAGTAGGCATAATGAAGACGGCTGCCGGACTCACACAGAACATCGCCGAGCGGCATATGGACCAGCTCCAGATGAGATGCCAAACGTTCTAATTCAGCCGCCGGCAGTGCAGCAAGGAGCTGATTCTGGTCAGAGTGAGGTTGGCGGGAGCTGTGCATTCTCTAGCTTACAAAGCACTGTCAAAATAAGCGTGGCCCGGACGGGGCAAAAGGGAATCAAGGAATTCCGCATATGCCGAATTCTTATTTCTGCCGCCGGATCGCTTCCCAAGCAAATTATAATAGCACTTCCCCAGCATACTATCTCCTATCAAGCGTCCATTTTGTGCGATAGCGTACATACTATGGATGAGCTAAGTCTTATCATCATTTGCGTATGGCGTAGCGACTGCGTGTCAGGAGCGGCGTTGTCATTGCAATGCGTAGTTCGAGCGAAAACAACAGAAATATAATCTTGACAGATTTATGTAACAGATGCATGTGACAAATTCTTTTTTCAATCATTCGGAGTTCAATATGAAACAGGTAAACAAAATTTATGCTATTTTTGCCGCTATTCTATTTATGTCTATGCTGGGTTGCGCATCAACGCCGAAGACGGAGGGTACAGGGGAGTATATTGACGATAGCGTAATCACAACGAAGGTGAAAACGGCGATTTTTAATGAGCCCACATTAAAATCCGCCGAGATCAATGTCGAAACCTTCAAGGGTGCTGTTCAACTGAGTGGGTTTGTTTCCAGCCAGGCCGGCATATCCAAAGCGGTGGAGCTTGCTAAAAATGTCGCCGGTGTAAAGTCCGTGAAGAACTCAATGCAGGTGAAGTAATGCGATGGGAGATCACGCAGTGATCTCCCATCGGAAGCTCGGCGGCCCGCAAGAATGACTGGGACATTATTTCCAGAATTATAGTTTCTTTTTTTGCCTGATTTTACTCGCTCCGCCGTCAGCAGCACCACACAAGCGGGGAGGGATTTTACATAATCCCGGCATCACAACAAGACTGCGGTATCATGAAACTCCATAGCTATTGCGGAAGACGTATGTTTTGATCCCATTATCGATTCACAGTAACCTGGAGAAATTCAATTGAAAGCTTGCGGCCTACCGGATTTAAAGGAAATTGGCTGCAAAAACGTCTGGCGGGCCGATATTTTGCCGTTTCTTCGGACCGTAGAGCAACAATTGGCCTTCAAGACTTTCAAAATCTATCCTCACCCCCGTCGCTTTTTCACTTCGATGCTTCAGGTCCGGCAGGTTGCTAGCCCGGATATTTCACCAGACCGGCCCGAAAATTATCGTACGCGGCATGGATAATGCGCATTTGACCGATAGAGCTATAATCCAATTCCTGCCGCTAGCCTTCGCAGGTGCTGACAGGCAGTTCACGGTAGTTTTGCACGCCCCGCTTCGTGCCAATAAACCCGGCTATCGGCTGGGCGCAGAATACGCAAATCCCTTGCCATCATCCCGCGATTCTGTGAAATATCCGGACTAGAGACATGACAGTTTCAGAGCTTTTACTCCCCATCACGGCACGATTTCGTAAAATTGGAAAACCTGGCATTCCGCTTAGCGAAGAATTACCTCTGCGGTCCGAGCTATTCAGCGCCGATCAGATGGAGTTGTATGGTGGAATTCTTGCGGCTTCTCACGAATTATCATCGGGGCGTGGTACGGACCAGCTTCTGGCGCGCCTGGATGAGAACGAAACTACGCTTTTCAATATCTGCAATGTGTTGACCGAAGCGGTTACCGCGGACCAGCCGCTTACACCGGCAGGCGAATGGCTTTTCGACAACTTTTATCTGATAGAAGAGCAGATCCGCACCGCCAAGCGTCACCTTCCCAAGGGTTACAGCCGTGAATTGCCTCTTCTCGCGCTTGGACCATCGGCCAATCTTCCCCGAGTGTATGACATTGCTCTGCAGGCGATCTCGCATGGGGATGGCAGGGTCGATACCGAGAGTCTCAGACGCTTTGTCACGGCGTACCAGGCTGTTTCCAATCTGCAATTGGGGGAATTATGGGCGATTCCGATCATGTTGCGGCTGGCGTTGATTGAAAACCTGCGCCGCGTGGGGGTACACGTGGCAGCCGGCAGGATTGACCGGAATCTTGCCGATGCCTGGGCTGATGAGATCACCAAGATTGCCGAAAAAGATCCCAAGAGTCTCGTTTTGGTGATTGCCGATATGGCCCGGTCCGACCCACCGATGACCACGCCGTTCATTTCGGAACTGGCGCGGCGATTGCAAGGGCAGGGTCCCGCGCTGGCGCTCCCGCTGAACTGGATCGAACAGCGGCTTGCCGAGTCGAATCAAACGATCGAGCAAATGGTGCAGATAGGAAATCAGCAACAGGCGGCTGACCAGGTTTCGATTTCCAACAGTATTAATAGCTTGCGTATGCTAGGCGCCATCGATTGGCGCGAGTTTGTAGAAACCACGAGCGTTGTCGAACAGACATTGCGGGAAGATCCGGATGGTACCTACGGTGGAATGGATTTTGCCACCCGTGATCATTATCGGCATGCCGTGGAGCGCCTAGCCAAGACAAGTCCCGTCTCGGAAGTGGAAGTGGCGCGCCATGCGCTCCAGTTGGCGCGAAATAGCGCGGCAAAGGATGGCGGCAATGCCAGGGCACACGTCGGCTTTTATCTGATTGACAAAGGTTTGCCCGACCTCGAACAGGCAGCACAGGTACGCTTGTCGATCCCGGAAAAATTGTCGCGAACCGGCCGCCGATATCCGCTTTTCTATTATGTTGGCGCGATCGTGCTGATAATGGCGAGTCTGGTTGGTGCTCTCTTGCTCAAGGCGTATGCCGGCGGCGCAAACGAATGGTTGCTGGGAGCAGTGGGCCTACTGTCGCTCTTTGCGGCGAGTCAATTGGCCGTAGCGCTGGTAAATTGGGTGACGCAACTACTGGTGGCGCCTCATTCGTTGCCGCGTATGGACTTTTCCGCAAAAATCCCTGTGGCGTTTCGTACGCTGGTGGTGGTTCCGACCATGCTGACGAGCCATTCAGATGTTCCGGATCTTGTCGAAGCGCTCGAAGTCAGATTCCTGGCCAATCGCGACGATAATCTTTTTTTTGGTCTATTGACTGATTTCCAGGACGCAGACCAGGAGACGCTCCCTGAAGATGAATCCTTGTTGCAGCTTGCACGTGCAAGTATCGAAGAACTGAATAAAAAGTATCCCCACGCAACCGGGAATAACGTGGTTGCCGCAGTGGACGCGGCTGACTTGGCAGCAATCGTTACTGACGGTCCATTTTTTTTGTTTCATCGCCCACGTCGATGGAATCCGCTGGAGCGGCTCTGGATGGGTCATGAGCGCAAACGCGGGAAACTTGCGGATTTGAATGCCTTGTTGCGCGGCGCGGGAAGTGACTCATTCTCTTTAATCATTGGCAGCACAGCTGTGCTGCCTGAAGTGAAATATGTCATCACGCTCGATACCGATACTCAATTGCCGAGGGAGTCCGCGCATCAGTTCGTGGGTGCAATGGCGCATCCGTTGAACCGCGCGTGGCTTGACACAACGCCCACGGATGGAGGCAGCGGGCTGGTTACCGAGGGCTATGGAATTCTGCAACCGCGTGTCGCGGTGAGTCTATCGAGTACAAACCGGTCGCGATATGCATGGCTTTTCGGTGGCGAGGCCGGTATTGATCCCTACACGCGAATTGTTTCCGATGTTTACCAGGATTTATTCTATGAAGGTTCGTTCGTAGGCAAGGGTATTTACGATGTTGATGCGTTCGAGCAGGCGCTCTGCCTCCGCTTTCCGGAGAATCGAGTTCTAAGTCACGATCTTCTTGAGGGCTGCTATGCCCGCGCGGGTTTGTTGAGTGATGTCCAGTTGTATGAGGGTTTTCCTACACGCTACCGCGCGGATGTGAGCCGTCGCCACCGATGGATTCGGGGAGACTGGCAACTCGCCACATGGCTGTTATGGCGCGTACCGGGGATGGACGCGAGCCACCACCCGAATCCGCTATCGGCGTTGTCGCGGTGGAAGTTGATGGATAACCTGCGGCGCAGTCTTGTTCCGGCGGTCTTGACGCTGCTGCTGCTGCTGGGATGGATGGCTCTGCCCCATGCATGGTTCTGGACACTGGCGGTCATAGGCGTGCTTGCTATTCCAGCTGTGATAACCGTTATTTCCGATCTGCTGCATAAACCCTCCGAAATGCCGCTGCGACAGCATGTTGTTGCCACTGTGCGCGCGGCGGCGCGGCATTTCGGGCAAATATTATTTGTACTGGCCTGCCTTCCCTATGAAGCCTATTTCAGCCTCGACGCGATTGTACGTACCCACGTAAGACTCTTGATCACACGCCGCGGGCTTCTCGAATGGAATCCTTCCAGCGAGGTCGAACGCAAATCCGATCCGGCAATCGTTAGCAAGGGCCGCGCCGGTCTCGGTGCCTCCTTTCAATCGATGTGGGTGGCACCGGCAACCGCCATCGCCGGGGTGACCGGAATCGCGATGACAGAACCGCTTGCGTTGATCGTCGCATTGCCAGTGTTATTGTTATGGGCAAGTTCTCCCGCCATTGCCTGGTGGATAAGCCAGCCGCTTCCTCCGCGAAGCGCGGAATTGACCATCGGCCAAAACCATTTTTTGCGTCAGGTTGCACGCCGGACATGGTTCTTCTTCGAGACTTTCGTCGGCCCAAAGGATCATTGGCTGCCGCCGGATAATTTCCAGGAGCATCCTGTCGCGACGATCGCGCATCGCACATCGCCGACCAACATGGGTTTGGCGCTGCTAGCCAATGTTGCCGCCCATGACTTCGGCTACATCGGCGTGGGGCAGCTCATTGAGCGCACGACAAACACGCTTCAGTCAATGGAAACTCTGGAACGGCACGCCGGTCATTTTTATAACTGGTATGACACGGAAACACGGGCACCATTGACGCGCTATATTTCTACAGTGGATAGCGGTAACCTCGCCGGCCATCTGCTGACATTGCGCGCAGGGTTACTGGAAGTTGCGGATGGCCCGATCATTGGCGAACAAGTATTTCCGGGATTGACCGACACGCTGCAGATTCTGGAGAAAACCACTGGCGCCCCGGCAAGTTCGCTGGCGCAATTCAAACAGGCGCTGATGGCTGCAACCGAGACTCATCCCCTCACAATCGCAAGTGCAAGAGTTGACCTTGACCAGTTGGTTGCATGCTCCAGGGTAGTGGTCCATGAGATTGCCGAAGCACAGCCCGCTGCCCACCCTGGCGAAGCTCATGAATGGGCACAGATTTTGAACAGGCAATGTGAAGATATACTTGCCGAATTAACCAGCCTCGCATCGCCGTTCACGTCGCCCGCTACGAAGACCGGCAGGCACGATGCAGCGCGTACGGCGGAAATTCCTTCCCTGAGACAACTTGCCGCGCAGGGGAATGAGCGCGCGCGCCACCAGTTGGACACGCTCGAACAGCTTGTGCTGCTAGCGGGTGAAATGGCACAGATGGAATACGGTTTCCTGTTCAGCCACGCGCAACGGCAACTTGCCATTGGATACAACGCCGGCGAACGCCGGCTCGATGCAAGCTACTACGATCTGCTCGCTTCGGAGGCAAGACTGTGCAATTTCGTCGCGATCGCGCAGGGGGAGTTGCCTCAGGAAAGCTGGTTCGCTTTGGGCCGGATGCTTACAACCGCCGGGGGAGAGTCCGCTTTGTTGTCCTGGAGCGGTTCGATGTTTGAATATCTCATGCCGTTACTGGTGATGCCGACGTTCGATAACACGCTTCTCGACCAGACCTGCAAAGCGGCGGTTGACCGGCAGATCGCATATGGTGAGGAACGTGGGGTGCCCTGGGGCATCTCGGAATCGGGCTACAATGCCGTCGACGTTCAATTCAATTACCAATATCGCGCATTTGGCGTCCCCGGGCTGGGACTCAAACGTGGCCTTGCTGAAGACTTGGTCATTGCCCCCTATGCTTCCGTGCTGGCCTTGATGATAGCCCCTGAGGCCGCGTGCCGTAACCTTCAGCAGCTTGCCGCCGAAGGTATGGCCGGAAAATTTGGTTTTTATGAAGCGGCCGACTACACGCCATCACGACTGCGACGTGGCGAAACACGTGTCGTAGTACGGTCATTCATGGCTCATCATCAAGGCATGAGTCTGCTTTCCCTCGCGTATTTACTGCTGGATCGCCCAATGCAACGGCGATTCGAATCCGAGCCATTGTTTCAGGCGACGATGCTGCTGCTCCAGGAAAGGATTCCGAAGGCGACGGCTTTCCGTTCACAAGCTGCGGAGCTCCCGGATATTCGGGTGGCCAAGGAGCTTCCGGACATGCCAATGCGCATGCTTTCGAATGCGAACACACCCATTCCTGAAGTCCAACTTCTGTCGAATGGCCGGTATCATGTTATGGTCACCAACAGCGGCGGTGGAAGCAGCCGCTGGAAGGATCTTGCTGTTACCCGCTGGCGGGAAGACAGCACGTGCGACAACTGGGGCAATTTCTGTTACCTGCGCGACATGGCGAGCGGAGAATTCTGGTCGACTACGCACCAGCCCACATTAAAAGAAGCCAAGCGTTATGGCGTTCTCTTTTCTGAAGGACGGGTCGAGTTTCGCCGCCGCGATCTCGATTTCGACACACACACCGAAATTACGGTATCGCCGGAAGACGACATCGAGCTGCGCCGGGTTCGCATCACCAATCGTGCCTGGACGCACCGGACCATTGAAGTCACTTCCTATGCCGAGGTGGTGCTGTCGACACCGGCAGCCGATGCTCAAGCGCCGGCATTTGGCAATCTCTTCGTGCAGACGGAAATATTGTCCGAACGGAATGCGATTCTGTGCAGCCGGCGGCCGCGTTCCCAGAGCGACCCAGTGCCCTGGATGTTTCACCTGATGACGGCACATGGAATCGCTAGCGAGGCAATTTCCTATGAGACAGACCGGATGGCATTCATCGGACGCGGGAATAATGTATCCAACCCGCAAGCGATGACCACAGCGGGGCCGCTCTCCGGTAGCGCCGGATCGGTTCTGGATCCGATTGTAGCCATCCGCCGGCGCATAACCATCGAACCCGGAGAATCCGTGACGATCGATATCGTTACCGGGGCAGGTGACTCTCGTCACGCCGCCATGAACCTGGTGGACAAGTATCAGGATCCGCATTTGTCGGACCGTGTTTTCGATCTTGCGTGGACTCACAGTCTGGTTGTATTGCGGCAGCTCAACGCGACCGAGACCGATGCGCAATTGTTTGGCCGTCTGGCAGGTTCGGTGCTCTACGCCAATGCTTATCTGCGTGCCGATGGCGCCGTGCTGAGCAAGAATCGGCGCGGTCAGTCAGGGCTATGGGGATATGCCATTTCGGGTGACTTGCCGATTGTACTGTTGCAGATCAGCGATGCGGCCAACATCGACCTGGTACGGCAGTTGGTGCAGGCGCACGCCTACTGGCGCTTGAAAGGGCTGGCTGTCGATTTAATAATCTGGAATGAGGACCATTCGAGCTATCGGCAGCTTCTGCACGATCACATCATGGGATTGGTCGCTGGCAGTGCCGAGGCCCACGTGCTTGATCGCCCGGGTGGTATTTTCATCCGCCGTGCCGAACAGATTGCCGCAGAGGATCGTATTCTGCTGCAAACTGTTGCACGCGTGAGTATTCTCGACAGTAAAGGCAATCTGGCGGAGCAGATAACGCGCCGGATTCCCGCGGAACTGCCGATTCCCTCGATGAGATGGGAACTGGAACAGCAGCCCGATGTTGTGCAGAGCGCTAAACTACCTCGCCGTCAGCTGCTCTTCGATAATGGGCACGGAGGATTCACCGCCGATGGACGCGAATATATCATAACAACCGGACGGGGTCAGACGACTCCGGTCCCCTGGTCAAATGTCCTGGCAAATGCACAATTCGGGACGGTTATCTCCGAAAGTGGCCAGGGCTATACGTGGGGCGAGAATGCGCATGAGTTCCGCCTGACGCCATGGAGCAATGACCCGGTCTGTGATTCGGGAGGGGAGGTCTATTACTTGCGCGACGAGGAAAGCGGCTATTTCTGGTCACCGGCACCCTTACCGAGGCGTGGGGCGACGCCATACGTCACACGGCATGGGTTTGGTTACAGCGTTTTTGAGCATACCGAGAACGGTATTACTTCTGAGCTCTGGGTTTATGTAGCACTCGATGCCTCGGTAAAATTTACCGTATTGAAAGTGCGCAATGAATCCGGGCGGCTCCGCAAGCTTTCGGCGACTGGATGCGTCGAATGGGTATTGGGCGATTTGCCGGAGAAAGGCAGGATGCACGTCGTTACCGAAATCGATCCCGTAAGCAGCGTCTTGCTTGCACGTAATCCGTACAACAACGAGTTCTCGGGACGTGTTGCTTTTTTTGACGTGGATGACACGGCACGCAGCGTGACCGGTGATCGAACCGAATTTATTGGCCGCAATGGTGGATTCAGTAATCCCGCGGCGATGAGGACTGCGGAACCGCTTTCCGGGCGTACAGGCCCGGCGCTTGACCCCTGTGGTGCTATCCGGATTCCATTCGAGCTGCTGGATGGCCAGTCGCGGGAGTTAGTCTTTCGTTTGGGTGCCGGATTTGATACCGGCGACACGCTCCGGCTCGCGCAGCGCTTCCGTGGATCAGCCGTGGCGCATGAAGTTCTGGGAAGCGTGCACCGGTACTGGGGACGTACGCTTGGCACTATACAAGTGGAGACGCCTGATCCATCCTTCAATGTAATGATCAACGGCTGGCTCGTATATCAGGTTCTGGCGTGCCGTCTGTGGGGGCGCAGCGGGTACTATCAATCCGGGGGGGCTTTCGGATTCCGTGATCAGTTGCAGGATGTGATGTCGCTTGTTCACACTGAGCCCATGCTTGTTCGCGAGCACTTGCTCCGCTCGGCGGCACGCCAGTTTATTGAAGGTGATGTTCAGCACTGGTGGCATCCGCCAGGAGGCCGCGGCGTGCGGACCCGCTGTTCGGATGACTATCTCTGGCTACCGTTGACGGCCTGCCGTTATGTTACCGCTACCGGCGATATCGATGTGCTGGATGAATCCATCTCCTTTCTTGAAGGTCGCCAGGTCGGCGCCGATGAGGAATCGTACTATGACTTGCCGGTTCGCTCTGAACAGGTTGCGAATTTGTATGAGCATTGCGTGCGCGCCATCGTGCACGGCTTGCGATTCGGCGAGCATGGCCTTCCGTTGATGGGCAGCGGCGACTGGAACGATGGCATGAATCTGGTCGGGTTCCATGGGCGCGGCGAGAGTGTCTGGCTGGCTTTCTTCCTGTATGACGTACTCATTCAATTTTCCGGCCTTGCCCGGCGGCGTGGTGATACGGCTTTCGCCGCCCGCTGCAAGAAGGAGGCTAATCTGCTGCGCAAGAATATCGAACGGCACGGCTGGGATGGTGAATGGTATCTCCGCGCCTTCTTCGATGACGGCTCCCCTTTGGGTTCATCCAGCAATCCTGAATGCCGGATCGACTCGATTGCACAGAGCTGGTCGGTATTGAGTGGAGCTGGCGACGGCGAGCGCCAACGTCAGGCAATGGAGGCGGTGGATCAGCATCTTGTCCGGCGCGACGCCGGCCTGATTCAACTTCTCGATCCACCCTTCGATCAATCCGCCTTGAATCCGGGTTATATAAAAGGCTATGTCCCCGGTGTGCGCGAGAATGGTGGCCAATACACGCACGCCGCCATTTGGGCAACGATGGCCTTCGCCGGGTTGGGAGATCACAGGCGGGCATGGGAATTGCTGGCGATGATTAATCCCGTGAATCATGCGCAGACTCCAGAGGCGGTGGCAATCTATAAAACTGAACCGTACGTTGTTTCAGCCGACGTTTATGCCGTATCTCCTCATACTGGACGTGGCGGATGGTCGTGGTATACAGGTTCCGCCGGCTGGTTGTATCGCCTGATGCTGGAAACGCTGCTGGGCCTTACTCTGGAGGAGGATAAGTTGTAT
Organism: Nitrosospira sp.; assembly: GCA_046716045.1. Classification (GTDB taxonomy): domain Bacteria; phylum Pseudomonadota; class Gammaproteobacteria; order Burkholderiales; family Nitrosomonadaceae; genus Nitrosospira. The sequence continues at coordinate 4,068 of JBKJYB010000058.1, read as the reverse complement.
TTCAAACCCTGCCTGCCCGCGGATTGGAAGACGTTCACGGTGAGCTATCGCTATCGGGAAACAGTCTATCGCATCACTGTTTTGCAGATAGCCGGCGGGGAGGGGGAAGAGAGCCTCACTATTGATGGGGTGGTGCAACACGACCTGGTCATCGCCCTGGTCGATGACCGTTTACAGCACACCGCCGAGATCCGGCTAAGGTCCGGCGAAAAGTCAGGTTAAACAGCTCTCGCGGGTGAACGCAGCTTCACGCCTGAAGGCGTTGATTCAATCCACTCGGAGGGATGTAGCGCTTGCGTAACCAGGGTATCAATGTGAGAAGGGGATGCGCCGGTTATGGAAATACGGGTCCCGGGAGATGGATGCATGGGACGCATGGTGGTTTGTGCGATCCTGGCAGTCAGGCTTTGAGTATAACGCTGAAGTAAATAGCGCAGCGGGCTGCCAAGCTCGAACTCTCTTCTCAGATTCGCTGCCTTAAGGCGGTAACTATAACCGCCATTTTGCACAACCGCCCGGTTTGGTGTCATCTTTCTTCCCATAAGAATGGCAATGCCGAATAAACCTTCATTTCCGATAACGGCAATCTTCGCCGACTCCCCGTCATCTACATTAGCGAGCAGCGAAATACTGCTGGTAGTGGGGAAGTAAACAAGGTCAATTTCACCGCCGTCCTCATAGACAGCCCACCCCTGCGACAGGGAAACAAGTTCAAGACACGATTTCAGCCGCTCGTAAACCTCCTCAGGGAGAGCGGCCAAAAAAAGGTTTTGCTTAGGGGTATGCAAGTATGACATTGGCTCCTCGCTGTTTTTAGTTCCAACTGATTTCTATAGGTGGTTGACAGATGTCGGGGATAAACTAGATGATTGTAGGCTACACCGAAATTTAGGTGCCGTATGTGCGGTGCCAGACAGACCGTATTTGCGGAAACAAAGACATTATGAGAGTCTTGAGCGCCGGTTCCGATCTTGTCTGGCCGTATGGCGATAGCGCGTGATGGGGCGTTGGCTGGATGTTTGCGGAATGCTATACTGTTTTTTTATATGGAGGATGCGATGGGTAAATATACCGCCAGAGAAAGTAAAGAAAAGCTTATTGAAGATTTTCATTCGGTGATTAACGATACCGAGGAATTGATGAGATCCGTAAGCAGCGAGAGCGGAGGCAAAGCTGAGGTTTTGCGCGACAAAATCGAACAGAACCTGACGCACGCCAAGGAATATCTGCAGGATTTCGAGGATTCCATCGTCGATAAATCGAAGATCGCGGCACGGATAACCGATGAATATGTCCATGAGAACGCCTGGCGGACTGTTGGACTGGCAATCGGGTTGGGTGTCTTGATTGGTTTGCTGCTCAGAAATCGTGACTAATGGACTTCTTCAGTCCGAAAGCTCTCGCGATACAGGGTGTCGCGAGTGAGCAAGCGCCACAAAGCGGATTTCAGCTAATCTTATTTTCATGAAGCAAAAATTGCTGTGAGTGGAGTCGGGTTTCTGTCACCAAATATATGGGAGATTGATCATGAATGTACGAGTGCCTTTTGCCGCGCTTTTTGCCTTGCTGCTGACGGGAGGCAACGTTGGGGCGGCGCCTTTCAGTAATCTGTATACATTCGGCGATAGCCTCTCGGATGTGGGAAGCAATCCATCCGCTGTGATGAGTCTTTATGACACATTAGCGAATAATTGCGATCCCACTCATCCTTGCACCCCCTTTGGCGACTATGTTGGGGGACGCATCTCCAATGGGTCAGTTGCCACGGAGTATCTCGCGGGTTCTCTCTTTCCGGGAGCGGTAAGTATCGCGAATTTCCACAGTTATGCTGTGGCAGGAGCCACCTCGGGCGTTGGAAACTTTGGCGATGGAGGCAGCGCGACCAAAGAGGGAGATCTGCTGCCGATTCCCGTTCCGGGCATATTCCCGCTGCCAGGTATGAAGGGCGAGGTGGAAAAGTATATGAAGGGTATTGGGAGTACCGGCGGGCAGGCCGACCCCAATGCGTTGTTTTTCGTATGGGGCGGGGCGAACGACTATCTTACCCACGATTCTCCCGTTCTGGCCGCCCGGAATATTGCGGGTTACGTAAGCGAGCTGGCGGGGGCCGGCGCAAGACATTTTCTCGTTCCAAATCTTGCGGACTTGAGCAGTACGCCTTATGTCAGCGATCAGGGAGAAACCGAAAAGTCGAATGCGCAAATGTTTTCGCTCGTGTTCAATGAGGAATTGGAAAATCAGCTGGGGAGCGTAAGCTCGCAATTTCCCGATGCCAACATATTTCAATTCGATACTTATACCTTCTTGAACGGCGTTATCGCGAATCCGTCCAATTACGGGCTCACCGATGTACAAAATGCATGCTTGACTTCCGAACCTTGTGCCAATCCCGGCAGCTTCCTTTATTGGGATGATTTCCATCCTACCACCCATAGCCATTCTATTCTCGCATCGGCTTTTGCCAGCGCCGTGCCGGAGCCTGAAATGATGGCGATGTTCGTTGCGGGCCTGTTTGTTCTGAGCATTGCGGGTAACAGAAGACGCAAGCTGGCGCATGCGGTGTAAGGGAGCGGAGAGCCTCGCGCCGTAAAACCCCGGTACACCGGAGCAATGTAGTTTCTTTCGCATTACGATCATGGCCTCAAGTTTCATTCTGCCGCCTTTTTTTACCGGGAACGCCCTATGCTGATAACATTTAAATGCGACGCCTATGCTGACATAACCCTGTTTGGCGACGTTGCAAAGCGCTTGCTGAAGATGATGGGACACAGCGGGACAGTGCCCAGTGCGATATTGGCAGAGGACATCCCGGTCGCGCTTGATCGCCTGAAGCGCACCATTGAGGCAGAAAAATCGACGTCTGCCGCCGCGCCGGAACCGGCCGGGGATACTCGAAGCGGAGATCAGGAGGATGAAGCAGTGAGTCTTGAATACCGGGCTTTGCCCTTGATCGAGTTGCTCACCGCGGCGGCCAAGAGAAATTGCAATGTGATGTGGGAATAAATATAAGCTTATCGCTTATTTGTTTTATTCTATGTGGGACAACGAACAGAGAGTTTTCTGAAATAGAGGAGAATACCTATTGGTATCTTTTCTTGTCCTCCCCTGAAGGATACCCCTGGTCCGGTAGCGATTAATTTTGCACCGGACTTTTTCTTTTTATGCACACGTTTTCACGTCGTAAGGGGTTGTGCCTGGGCGAACGGGCGACAAGCGGAATCATCGATTCAGGGGAACCGAACGAACCGAGTCATCTGAGGGAACAAACACCGTATCAATGCCATGACTTGGCGCTTCCCCTGTCCAGGCCATTATGAACCCCGGCCCATATGCGGCCAGTTGCGGCACGCCGGTGTCTCGTCCACCACTGATTTCCTTGAGACGTTGGATCGGACCCGATGAGCCGTCGGTATGCAATTTGCGTAATGCCAGGCTGGCTTTTCTGGTACCCGCATCCGTGGCGGTGATCCAGGAGACGACCGCAGTGCGGTCATCGCTCCAGGCGACACCCACGCGTCCGGATGGATTTACCTTGTCCACCTCGACGGGCTGACCAAAACTCTGCCCGCTATCCGTGGAGAACGCAGCGCGTATACGCGGCTGATCGTCCGCAGCGGTAAACCAGACCGCCACGACTTGCATTCCGCGTGCTGCCAGCATGGGTCCATTGACCGGGCATCCGGCAATTTCCCAGCCGTCTCGATGCAACGGCATAGATTTTGTCCATTTACCATGGTGCAAACGCGCTACTCGATGGTCGCGGATCTCGTCATCAGTACGGCCGCGCCAGGCGGCCACCGGACCAGCCGGCGTCACAGCCACAGCCGGCCAACAGCAGGTGCAGGTATTATCGTCAATCACCTGCTCCGCATCCATGCTTCCATCGCGGTGAATGCGTGTATAGCGCAAGGCAAAATTACCGGATTTCCGCGCAGGCTTGCCGCGATCTTTTTTCCCAAGACGATCGCGTCCATCCAGCCAGATAATACCCGCGTCGCCATGCACGGGAAATATCACGGCAAAACCATGCGCAGCGGCTGATCCATCACGGTGCGGCGCCCTGGGAGT
>JBKJYB010000057.1:0-17741 GCA_046716045.1 Nitrosospira sp. | reverse complement strand
TCATGCGCACAAAAAAATCAGATTCCGAACCGCATCATTTTTTTTACTTTCGACTTAAGCCCGAGCTGATCCAGCTTATCGCCCGCCAGCTTACTGAAGTAGTCCACAGCTCGTTGACTATGCAGCAGGAACTTATTGCGCAGATTGCTACGCAGGAAAAAAACATTTGCGCATTGAATACTGTGGGTGGCAAATAGCTTTTTATGCTCTGATTGTCCTTCAGTAAAATCAAAAAAACGAAAAGAACGCTCCTCGAACAGGTGCTCCAAGGCAAGCCACTGCAAAATTGTGCCAACTGAAAAACTCATGTAGCCAGGGTCGTATCCCAGGTAAGCATAGATCAGGATTTCGTTGGAGATCGGGCAGTAGAGATACGAGACAGGCTGGTCCTGATAAAAAAGGATAAACCCACGAATAAGCCCCTGTTGAGCAAGCTGCTCCATTTCGCGGAGAAACTCCTCTGAATCGGGCAACCCCGCATCAAGCAGCTTTTCCTGATAAGTTATCCGAGAAACAACGCGAGCAAGTCGAAAGAACTCCGGCATTTCTCCTGCTGACTTGTAAACTTTCCAGGCGATGTCACCACCGCAATATTCAGCGTATTTTCTGAGTTTACGATTGAGGGTTGAGCGCGTCTTGGAGGAAAATTTGCTCTTGTACTCTGCGAATGACTGACGCATATCAATATAATACCGGTGGTGCTGGGAAGATACGTAGCAGAGGTAATTGTCCCGCCTTCGAAGTATAGGCTGCTCGCCAATGACACGCAGCGATCGTATCAAAAAACCTTGACTATTGACTTGAAGAACGTCGGCTGGTGGTGCCGGCTCTGTCACCGCCGGGGTTTCATCGTCAAGTCCCACTTCCCGCACTTGTAACCATAATCGAGATGCAAGCAACGTTTTGTCCCCAAGTTGAAGCTTTATGGGTACTTGGCGGTAATGCCATATTTGCTTCAACGAAATCCCCGCCGCAAACCCTGTTCCAGCATCCTGAGTCCCGTTTTCCAGATCGGCGAGGTGAGGGGGGCGGGCTGCGAAAACACCAGGTCAGGGGTCAAGCCGTGAAATCCTCGCACACGAAAGCAGTCCCGATTTCGATCCAGAAAAGTGCAGAGTTTGCGAAATCGGGTTACCACGATATCATCCGGCCGATTCATGCTGCCGTTAAGCAACTCAAAATTGTGAGAGAGGATAACGAAGGCTTTACGCCCGGATTCCAGCGCTTGCCAGAGCAAGCCTTCCATCTCCCGATAAGAGCATGCGGTTACCTGTGCATGCCGCAATGAACCGGTACCATTATGAAAAACCGTCATCGGATACTCGTATACGCCTTCGCATTCAACCGGCTCTACAAGCACAATTTCCGGACTCACTCCGCTGTCCGGTCCAAACATACTGGCGTTGTAGCTGCTATCGAAAGCGATGTGATTCGTGGCAAGTGCCCGCAGCGTATCTCTGTTGAAACCGAAACTTCCCGCGCGAAAAGTGTTTACACTTTGGCCACCGGCCAGTTCAATCAACTTTGCACCTGCCTGAATCAGAATCGTTTGTTCCTGTAAAGAAAAATAACGCAGGAACTGCTTCTTGCCGGTAATGTTGTCGAGCAGGGGTTCATTGGATTCATCGACCCATTCGGTATGCAGGTGAAGCTGTATTTCCTGACTTCTTTCTCGAACAAGACCAATGATTTCCGCCAATGGGTCCAGCCCAAAGCGGGTCGAGAAGAGAGATTCGACAAAAAATACGCCTGTTAGCCCATGCTCCTGTAATTGATGCAACTGATACGGCAAGCCGTAATCACCTCTCAATGTAGGGCCGTAGATATATCGTTGAAATGCACTCGGAAACTCGGCGTCAATGTTGTCCCAACCATCACACCAAACCTCCACGTCAACGGTAAGAAATACATCCATCATCTTATTGCGAATTCCTGATCTATCGATTTGAATCTGTCATATACCCATAATTTCTGACGTTCTACACCAGTGATACGTCTATCGGCCATATATGGTCAGGCCACCTTGAGATCGTTCTTGCGCGAGCCTGAGTGCTCCACACCCAGCACGTTGCGCAGAAACGATTCGAACATAAGCAGCGTCCACAGCGAAGCACTATAGTCGCGCCTTCCTGACTGATGCTGGTCAAGCAACTCCTTTAAAAATGATTTATTGAAGATTCCGGTATCAGCCAGAATGGGGCCCATTAAAGCGTCGTTTACTCTTTGACGTAGCGGACCACGAAACCAGCTTGCCAGCGGTACCGAAAATCCCATCTTGTCGCGGTAAAGGACGTCATTGGGAAGATAGGGTTCCAAAGCCTTCTTGAACACATATTTGCCCTCATGACCGTGCAGCTTGAAAGAGACCGGGAGGCCGGATATCCACTCGACCAGTTTATGATCCAGCAACGGCACACGCACCTCCAGGGCATGGGCCATACTGGCCCGATCCACTTTGGTAAGGATATCGCCAACGAGGTAAGTTTTCATGTCCAGGTATTGCACGCGGGATAGCGGGTCCTGTGCGGGGCATTTATCAGTATGGGCGCGTAGAACTTCCACCGCCCGGTATCCCTGCAGACTGCGATTGAAGGAAGCACTGAACAGACGTTGGCGCATATTGTCCTTCATGATGGAAATAATATGAAAATAGCCATCCACGGGATCCCGCGCCAGCGCCTCGAAAGTGGTTTTTGCACGCAAAACCCTTGGCGCCCAGTCAGCCTTTGGATATAGATTTCCCAGCAGACCGAACAAGGGCTTGCGAAGTCCAAGCGGCAACATGGATCGCATCCGTTCCTCATTGAGGTGCCAGCGATAGCGGCCATATCCGGCAAAGTTTTCGTCGCCGCCGTCTCCCGATAATGCGACGGTTACGCGTTTTCTGGCTAGCTCGCATACCCGGTAGGTAGGCATGGCGGAACTGTCGGCAAAGGGTTCATCGTACAGGGAGGCCAGCTTGTCTATGAGGTCGAAATCGTCCTGGTCCACCTGTTCCACATTATGCTGGGTGCGATAACGATCGGCCACTTTTTGCGCATATTGGGATTCATTGAAGGCGGGGTCGCCAAAAGAAATGGAACATGTATTGACCGGTTCTCCCATGAGATTGGCCATCATCGCTACCACAGCGCTGGAGTCGACCCCACCAGACAGGAAAGCACCCAGCGGCACCTCGGTCATAAGATGGATCTTTACCGATTCGCGCAACCGGATAATCAGTTCTTCCTGCGCTTCTTGCATGCTGATGGAATCATGCGGAGTAAATGGTATGTCCCAGTACTGACGCAGCCGAGGCATACTTTGGCCAGTGGAAAGTTTCAGGGTATGACCCGGAGAAAGTTTTAATGCCTGCCGGAATATCGTCTTTGGCTCAGGGACATAGCCATAAGCAAAATAGTCTTCGATAGCATGGGAATCCATATCGCGGGTAAAATCCGGGTGAATGAGCAGCGCCTTGAGCTCGGACGCGAAAATGAATGTGCCATCCCCGAGCATGCCATAGTAAAGTGGTTTTATACCGAGCCGGTCGCGGGCAAGAAACAGGGTTTCCTGGTTGCGATCCCACAAACCGAAGGCAAACATGCCCCGAAAGCGATCCACGCAATATTCACCCCACTCTTCCCAGGCATGTACAATCACCTCGGTATCACAATGGGTACGGAAAGTGTGACCCAGGGCGGCAAGCTCTTTGGCGAGTTCCTGAAAGTTGTAGATTTCTCCGTTAAAAACCACGACCACACTGCCGTCTTCGTTGAAAAGTGGTTGCTGTCCACTGGAAACATCCATAATCGAAAGACGGCGATGACCGAAGCCCATACCGGGTTCCGTATAGAGCTCTCCTTCATCGGGTCCGCGGTGAATCTGGATCTGATTCATGCGCTCGAGCACTCGCCGGTCGATTTCACTTTTGCCACGCGTGTCAAACAGACCAACAATTCCACACATGTTGATTTCCCTTTATTCCGTCCGTTATCCTAAATCCGGTAGTTGGACGGGGCGGAGTGTATGGTTTTTGGGGTGCATGGCAAGGCGCAACGACGCGGAATGGTCGTTCCATTCCAAGAAGTTGCAACGCAGCCATGTGCCGCAAAAACTGTGCAATCCGCCCCGTAGCGGACTCACCGAAAAGGCGAGAATCAAATGGTACAAAAATTCTTTACGAATCATAATTCTAGACTGACAAATAAGCGGTCAACTGCCGGATTTAGGATTATAGGTGAAGGGCCTTGTCATAAACCTGAAGATAACCTTGGGTCATGGCCTCCATGCTGAAACTTGCCTCAATCTGGCGCCGCGCTGCTTTGCCGTGTTGGACGATCAGATCGGGGTTTCTATAATATTTCAGCATGGCCTCCGTTAACGCTGCCGGCGCTCCCGGCGGAACCAGCATTCCCGTGAGTCCCTCTTTGACAAGTTCCACGTTTCCTCCGACGCTGGTTGCTATGACCGGCAAACCGGTGGACATGGCTTCTAGAATAGTATTGGAGATACCTTCGCCGAGCGACGGAAGCACGAATAGATCCATGACGCGCATTAGTTCCGGGATATCGGCACGTTCGCCTGGAAACCATGCAAGATCCTCCGCGCCGGCTGCACGCAAAATGTCGATGCATTCCCGCCGCGCAGTTCCCTCGCCAACGACAAGAATTCGAAATTGGTCTCGGGCGGCGGGTTCTTCTTTCAGCAGCATAAGAAAAGCCTGAATCAGGCTCGGATAATTTTTTATATCCACCATTCTTCCAACGCTACCAATGACAAATGTATTGTCACTAAAGAACCCTTGGGGACCCGCTCTGAAGCCTTTGCCGTTGCGTGGATGAAACCGTAGACTGTCAACACCGTTGTAGATCTGGTTAATGCGATCTGGCGTTGCTCCCACGGTATCGACAAGCCAGCTTTCGAGATCTCGGCTGACGGCTATGAAATGATCAACGAAAGGGCGAATTGCTTTGCGCAGCAGATTATATTTGCGGTTTCTCCCATGCAGATCGAAGATGTCCCGGCCGTGTTCTCCATGGACTCGTGCGCGCACCCCAGCCACTGCGGCAATTATTTGCCCCTCCATAGCACTGAGGTTACGGGTGTGTATGATATCCGGTTTCAGACGCCTGAGCGTCTTGAAAAGATTAAGATAAAGACTGAAGTCGTTTCCCTCGCGCTTGTTTAAGGCCACGATCTCCACATTCTCTCTGATAATCCGCTGACGAAAATCCGTATAACCCTTGAGACACACAATCGCGTGCCGGTAACGCTCGGGCGGAATATGATTGATCAGGTTTACAAGACCATTCTCCAAGCCGCCGACACCCAGATGATGGATTACATGAACAATGAGTGGAGGCTGCGTAGTAGCGCTTCTTGCTGAGCCTACCGGATCTTGCTGGCTGCTAGCGGTCCCATGCATTCTGGAGCCCCTTAGTGATCGTTGGCATCATGTCGTCAACAAAAGCCTGAAGCACTGGAGCAGCTTCATTCGGCGTCTCCTCGTAACGTGTCGCCATAATGATTTCCGCTCCGTCATCACCTCTTCCCAGGAGCTTATTCCGCGCCAGAATAAACTTAGCCATATAGGGATTAGCGGTCTTCTCCGCACCAAGCCAATACCACCTCCATACAAGCAACTTAGTGGCAGACGAGTGCAACTGATTCTGTTTGATGGTCTCTTCCTGAGAGCCAAGAAGTATGCTGCGTGTATCCTCCCTGATGCTGCGCCAATGGGATTCCGTTTCCGGCACCAGCAGATTCTCGGAGTTGATCAGCTCTGCTCCTTGCTGCTGGTTACGGTAGTAAGTAACGTAAAGATCCACCGACCCGCTGTTGCTCCGGTAATTTTGCAGGAACTGGGCGGCGGCACCGATGTACTTGGGCCTCCAGTCAGAGATCGGACTCGTGGCGGCTTCCCATTTTTCTGGTACGCCGGGAATTTCAATTTCAGGTTCCGTGCTGCGGGAAAATCTGTTTTCCAGATAGGCGGCAGACACTGGCCAGATAAAAGCAATGGCAAGGACTGCGCTGGCGGCGAGAACTGTGCTCTTCAGTGACCCTTTGCTGCCCTGCTTGAGGCTGGATCCAGGATGGGAGCCAGCCTCGGTATTGTTATCTTCACTGTCATCCTCGCGCCAGAACGAGCCGATCCAGAATAACAACAGCATCACAAAGCCAAAGAATATCCAGCCGTAGATCAGGTGATCCACCCCCACAGCCAGACGCATGTCGCTCAGATGGCCAGTCATTACAATCATGTAGGCTCGAACGCCATTGGCGACGATGGGCACAATCACCGAAAGTGCAATGAATGCGAGGCGGCGTTTCAGGCTACGATATGTCAGATAAGCATAAAGGGTACCCAACGTGAAGGACGCAATCAGGTAGCGCAAACCACTGCAGGCTTCCACCACGGACCAGTTCCCGCTTGGAATGGAAAAAAAACTGCCTTCACGATAAACCGGTACGCCGGTAAACTGTAGCGCCAGTACCGTAAAGTCGGCAGTAAAGTCTATCAGGGGAGGAATAAGCGCATCGCCGAAGGGCACGGCAAGCAAGAGATAGGCCAATGGAAAAGCCAGCGCCCAAACCACCCGGGTTCCCAGAATTGCCCAAACCGCTGCGGGAATCATAATTATCAAAAAATATTGCTCAACCAACTGAACACTGGCCAGTGTTGCCAGCAGCCAGCTAAAACCCAGTACACCGAGCGCCGCCAGAGCCAGAACATTAGGCTGAGGGTAAAGCGTGCCGAGATGCTTGCGTTGCGACCAAATCAGGTAGGCACTGAAGGGAAAAATAAGAAAGCCATGAGCAAATGTGTCGGATCGCTCCCAGATGGAAACCATGGACCAGGTGGTTTCATGATAGCCGGCCAGGATTGCCGCTATGGTGGCAAGCGTGAGGAGGGCAGCCCCTTTCAAACTTTGCTGATCCAGCGTTGTGGCGGCGGGATCATGCACAATTTCGTGCGGTGTTTGCGCACTCATGCTGCATCTCCCGCAGATTTGAAACGGTTTTGCAAGGCATGCGTGCGGTCTTCATCGGTAGAAATTGCTTGCGGCTGCGAGAGAAGCGTATCGATTCGTCCCAGACCTTTTTCCCAGCTATAGTCCTCGAGAACACGAACCCTGGCGGCGCGACCCATGGTCTGATGCGATTTACTCTGGAGCAGCGCAACTATCTGATGAACGAAATCGCCTTCGCTGTCAGCGACCAACAGTTCCTGGCCGGGAAGCGCGCATAGTCCTTCCATCGCTTGTGGAGAGACGATCACGATTTTTTCCATGGCCATCGCTTCCAACACCTTATTCTGTATGCCGCGGGCCATGCGTAGCGGCGCCACCGCCAAAGATGCGTGGGCAAGGTAGGGTCGTATGTCCGGCACTGATCCGGTTACGGTGATACCGGGATGAGCAGCCAGAGCCCTTACTCCAGCTGTCGGCCGTGCGCCGACTATATGAAACTCAATGTCGGGCAAGCGTGCGCGAATTACGGAAAAGATGCTACGCGCAAACCAGTCCACGGCATCGACGTTGGCCCAATAATCCATAGCGCCAACAAAAACCAGAGTATTTGTACCGGCCGGATAGGGGTTCGGGTAAATATTTCGCGGAGAGAAATAATCCGCATCGACGCCGTTGTTGAAGTAGGTGACCTTTGTTGCAACCTCCGGCGCCAGCCGCTTGAATAGACTGGCCTCCGTCTCGGAAACGAACGTTGCACCGTCAAAGTCTCTGGCGATCTTCCTTTCGTAGCCGAGCAGCAATCTCGATTCGCGCCGATAGATCCAACTCATCGGCCAGGTTTTGGTAGTTGAATATTGCATCCATTTGTCTGAGTCGATATCCACAAAATCGATTATCCGGCGAGTAGATCCAGCATGGCTGACGTACTGCGCCATGGCCGAGGAGAAAATCAGAATGTTTCTGATAGATTTTGTTTCGAGCACACCGTTTACCCACGCTTGCAGACTCCTGTCCCGGTAATAGGGCAAAGTGAGGGGGTGTCCGGAAAACAAACCGCGAAGGCTGCGTAGGCGGGCAGCCTTCGGATAAAGGTCGACGAAACATGTCTCGCCACAGAGGCTTTTGACCTTGCCGAGGTAGCTCCGATCTTTTTCGTCATCGATAAAAGTGCCGAGATGGACGCGATAGTGTTGACTCAGATGCTTGAGCAAGTGATAGGAGCGAATTTTGTCCCCTTTGTCCGGCGGATAGGGAATTCGATGGACGAGATAAAGAAGGTCCTGCATGATTTAGCCCAGATTCCTTACTATGTAAGGGCCGATAAAATTGGCAAGCGGCAGCGGTAGTTTTTGCCAGGCCTTGATGAAAATCTGATACTTGGGATTAAGAGGATTATGATCAGGCACCGCTTCCGCACGTTGTAACTGATACTCGTAATGAAGCGGTTGCGGCTCGAACCCCCAGTTCTTCTTGAAATCGAAAGAGCCGGTATTGCGCTTGCTACGCCCGAAGTCAAAGGTTTTAACCCCCCTTTCACAAGCACGCCGCATCAGTTCCCAGTACATGAAATCGTTTCCCGCCACCTCTCTTGCTTCGCTGGTGCCGCCTCCGTAATAAGGCAATACCTCGTCGCGAAAATAAAAACTCATCACACCACTGACGGTACGCCCGCCCTTGAGAATGACCATAAGTTCGCAATCCTTGGCAAAGGTTTTCTTGAGAAGACGAAAGTATTTTTTGGAAAAGACCGGAGTACCCAAACGGTGTACGCTTGCTGAATAGGCCGAGAAAAAACGCTCGGTGTCTTCATCTATCGTACTTTCCAGTCCGGCCTTGATTCCCTTGCGCACCATCGCGCGCTGCTTGCGCGGAATGGCCTGCATATTCTGTTCTACCTCCGGGTCCATGTCCTTACGAAACGTCACATAGAGATCCTTGGTTGGCCAATCCGGATGCAGCACTCTCAGATTGCGGTATTCCAGATAGTCAACTTTCAGCCGCGAAGCGAGCGCTTGCGCAGCGCGGTCAAGCGCCTCCCGTCCAGGCTCCGAGATTGCGGCGATGCCACCGTAGACACAAAACGGGAGAGAACTCAGGCAGTGGCCAAAAAGGCGGCTGTTGATTTCCGCCAAGGGGAGTACCGCCTGAATTTCACCACCTGATTCGGCATAAAGAAACCAGGTTTTATGACCCAAAGCACGTTCGATAACCGTTTGCCAACCAGCGCGATGAAAAAAGGTAGCCTCCGGACATGAGGATACGAATTCATCCCATCTTCCCGCATCCTGCGGTTGGAGAGTGTGAACAGAGGGCGCGTCAGCCTGAAGGGAGGAAGTTTTATGATCCTCCTGGAATGCGTCAATAATGCTGCTCATGCATCTTATTCCAGAAAAATCCGATCCACGCGATCCCACCGGAAGTCACGAGTCAAAGCCTTGATCCGATCTTCCATACGATGCAGATTATAATAGTGGCGGAAGCGTGTTTTCATGCTGATGCCCTGCTGACGCGGCTGCTTATGATCTATTTCCCAGGGATGGAAATAAAAGATTGCGGAGCGGTGTTCGAGATGATTCAATCTTTGCAGGAACCACCGCGAAACCGGGTAGGGCCAAAGCCGGAAATAGCCTCCGCCACCGGCGGGAAAATTTCGCTTGAACAAACGCATAGTGGTAATGGGCAATTCCAGCAACCCATGATGTGTTCGTGGATAATGGGCAAAGCGGGGAGCCTCCGGCATGCCATAATGATCATGTTGAATGGGGTAGATGCTGGAACTGTAGCGGTAGCCGGCTTCTTCAAGTATATCCAGTGCCCATAGATTATGGCGGCCGATGGAAAAACTCGGCGCGCGGTAACCCTGCACCGCCTGACCGCCAATGTCTTCAAGAATAGCTTTGCTTCGAATGACATCATCACGGAATTCATGAGGTTCCTGATCAGAGACCCGATGATGAGCCCACCCGTGACTGGCAAGTTCATGACCGCTTGCGACAATGCGCTTAACCATGTCAGGGTGACGATCGGCGATCCATCCCAAGGTGAAAAAAGTTGCTTTTACACCTTCTTCATCCAGCAAAGAGAGAATACGGTCGATATTGGACTCCACCCGGCAAAATATGGACGTCCACGATTCCCTCGAAATATGAGGAGCAAACGCCGAAACCTGAAAATAGTCTTCCACGTCGACGGTCATCGCGTTGCGTATCGGTGTTGTGTTCATTTGACTACCCTTGCGTAGTGCCACGAACAATCGGCTCCGCATCTCGCTCCGTAAGCCGTTTCCCATCTGCCCGCAAATCGCCTCCGCGATTTTTGCCGCTGACTGGCCATGGCGATTATCCCAAGTTGTTGTCTAACGTAAAAATGCGCATCAGCCCTTGTTTTTTCGAATATTCTTGTTTGCGCTAGCCAGGGACAGGACCTGCTTGAGCAGTTCCACCAACGAAACGACGGATTCCTCCAGCTTGACAACCCGGTCATCCATATTCTCCAGACTGGCGAGAGTCTCTGCTCTCTTCAGCCCGGATGCGATATCGGCTTCAACTTGGACGTCGTCTGTCGCGTCCGGCATATCAAACTCCTGCTGGATATCGCGAATGACCTCATCGACTTCTGAACCACCGAAACTGTGTAATTGCTCCAGACAGCCCATCAGCAAAAGGCGATCACACAATGTATTGATCCTGCGAGGAATACCGCCGGTATGATTGTAAATAGCGGCAAAGGCATCTTCATCAAACGACGGGTCTCCGCACCAGCCCGCGGTACTTAGCCTATGTTCGATATAGGATCGTGTTTCTGACAAATCCATGGGCCCAAGGTGATAGGTGGCGGTCACTCTTTGCCGCAACTGTTGCATATCTCCGCTAAGCAAAGTTTTCCTGAACTCCGGCTGGCCTAGCAGAAATGTTTGCAGCAGGGGCCTGTCGTCCGTCTGAAAATTGGAAAGCATTCTCAATTCTTCCACGGTGCGGGGGGAAAGATTCTGCGCCTCGTCCACCACCAGAAGCGCGCGTTTGCCTTGCTGATCACATTGACGAAAGAATTGCTCGAGCCCGATCAACAGGGAAGCCTTACCGGCGTTTTCGTAGGGCAACCCAAAAGCGGCGGCTACCATCCTCAATGTATCATCCGAATCCAGATGAGTATTGACTATTTGCGCGGCAAGGATTTTCTCGGATTCCAACGTACGGAAAAGATTGCGTACCAAAGTAGTCTTGCCTGCGCCCACTTCTCCGGTAATGACGATGAAGCCTTCTCCCTGTGAAAGCCCATATTCGAGATAGGCCATGGCACGTTTATGGCCCTTGCTCCCAAAGAAAAAAGTCGGGTCGGGTCTCAGTTGAAACGGCTTGACCCTGAAACCGTAGAATGATCCGTACATTCGTCTCTTTCCTCTAGTAGGCCATGTTCAGGGAGGCGGTAACCGCATTCTCGCTATAATGAGTCCCTTGGTTGGAGTCCCGCTCAATATGCCGAAATTGAATCATGCCATTCACAGCAGGCTGGGCCTGGAATTGCCTTGTCAGGCTAACCATACCTATCTTGAAATCGTCTTCCCTGTCGGTAGTAAGAAAGCCAAATCTTGTGTATCCCAAATTGAAGTTGGCCCTGGTGAGCGCAGAAACCCTATAACTCCATAAAGCGTTGGCTCCGGTTTGTCTGGTGTGGTTCAGCAGTGACGCGTTTGCCGCCCCAACGAGATCGATATCGTCCGCCTCAGGTGAGAATGCCCTGCGCGTCATATTGAATACTCTGAACATCAGGGTATTGGTTACACCATTCAAGGTAACGGACGCCTGGAACCGCTTCTGCAGAAAAAGCCGATTGGTAAAGAAATTGGTGGGATCAAGAAAAGAACCTGATCCAGAAAGCCCCTGATCGAGGCCGCCTATGCCACCGCCGCCTATGCCACCGCCGCCTATGCCGCCTATGCCGCCTATGCCGCCCATGCCACCTATGCCGCCCATGCCACCCATACCACCCATACCACCCATACCAGCCTGCTGGTTAAAGGTCGTGATGTTTTCATCATAACTCGCATTCCATATGGTAAGACGGGTACGATGATTGGCCAGAACCGAATAGGTATCGCCAAAAAACCTTTGACCGGCACTTGCCACGATATTCGTTCTCTCGTCCGGTATCCATGAAAAACCCACAGTCCAGGTAGGGCTTGTGGGACTTCCCCGGATTGAAATAAAGGTATTTCGTTCGTAGCCTCCGGTTGCGGTCAAGCCGAATCTTGGCGTAACCATGTAGCGGAGATTAGCGATAGACCGTTCCATTTCGACTGACCGGCCGGTACGGTCAAACTCAATCATCTGATTGCTGTAATTCAGACCCCAGCTGAGTATTCTAAAAGCATCGCCGCTGTTGAGACCAACCTGGAAGGCGTTCCTGTGGCTGTTGCGAAGCTGGTTAAAATTAGACTCAACGATGCCATAGGTATAACGAAGCTCGGTTGAAGCAAAATCCTGGAAACGGTGACGCAGATAAGGGCTGATTGTGTAAACTTTCACATCAGCCCGGTTGCCTGTGACATTGACATTGTCGAGTCCCTGCGGACCAAACAGGGAGGCATTTTGCTGGAACATTGCGGCTCTTCCGTCCACAAAAAAAAGATTCTCAATCAGCTCGGTTGTTGCCGTGGCATTGAATTGATGCCTCATTCTGGTAAAGTTACTGTGCTCCGCATAGATGAGGTTATTCATCATGTAACTGGCATTTACATTAAAACGGCGTCCTACGCCGGTCACCAGTAAGCCAGGGTTGATCTGAGTCACCATGTCAGCCCCGGCATCCGCTTGGCCGCCCAATCTAATATTGTCGGAGTATGTTTCTCTCAAACTCAACCGCGGACGGATTCTCCATCCACCGTCAACGGGATTGGGTGAGGCATTCTGGCCCTGGCCCGGCATGCCCAGGCCCATCATGCCCTGGCCCGGCATACCCTGGCCCGGCATACCCTGGCCCATCATGCCCTGAGCTTGTCCATAAGAATAGGATGACAGTGACAGCATTGCCATGGCGACACAGCAAACGGCCGGGAATAAACCTCTATGGCATTTTTTATTCTCAGGCGCTTTCATGGTAATTGTAACCATAGTATTCTCCACCGGAGAATGATCTGGCCTTGTTGTAGATCAAATTCACCACATCGCACGACTCGATCTGCCTGAGCGTTTCCTTAACTGTCTCTTGAGACGTCGTCTCAGCCTCTACCACCAGAACAATTTGCCCCATCTGGCTCGCCAGTACACGCGCTTCGCTGGTTAATAATAGCGGTGGAGAATCAAAAATAACAACGCGATCGGCGTAACGCTGCGCAAGCTCTTTTAATAGATTACCCATGCTTTGGCTTGCCAGCAGTTCGGTAGAGTGTGAGTGCCGTGTCCCCGCGGTGAGAAGAGTGAGTTTCTCGATGTTGGTTTTAATCAAGACTTCCGCCAAATCGAGTTCTTCATCGAGAAGAATATCCATCAAACCTCTTTCTGTCCCCAACCCCAATATTTTTGGAACTGTCGGGCGGGCTACGTCGGCATCCACCAGCAGAACCCTCCGATCCATTTCCATTGCGATGCTCATTGCCAGATTGACGGTACAAAAACTTTTCCCTTCCCCTGCAAGTGCACTGGTAACCATAATCAAGTTACCATTTTTGATCATGCCCGCGCCCTTGTTGAACGCATTGGTAAGCAATGGCCGTTTGATTACGCGGAATTGCTCGGCAACTTGTGTTCGTCCTTCGTCTGGGGTGACGATGCCATACTGATGCATTTTGGCGAGGTTGAGTGTAATTCGTTTCGACGTCGAGGCGGGACGCAAGACAGGATCTGGCGAAGGACTCCGGCGAATCTCATTCTCGGAGGTATCATTTCCAGCCGGATGTTTCTTGTCTGAATTTATCGAAACACTTGGTGACATTTGCTTGACACCAGCTTTTCCTTCTTTTTCAAGCTTGCCTGCAGCTCTTTCAATAATGCTCACGCTTTCTCCAATAGTATTGGATTGGAATTTTCCGGAATGCGGTAATCTATGATGCCTACCGCGAACAAAATGTTTGACATCCCGCAAGAGGAAGCAAGCGATCGCACCGGATTTCGCAAACCGGAACAAATCGTACCATTGCCGGGAACCCGCCTGACTGACAGAGACTTTTGCGATGAAACAATATCGTTATTTATATCCGCCCATCTTGCAGTGATCGATGCATAGCCACAGGGGCTTAGTATAGACGCTTCTTGTGGCAAGAAATCGTCATGTTTCTCGAGCGATGGCAAGGGCGTCAATTTACAATCCGGGTTAAACCATCTTTACCATTAACGTGCCATATAAACCTAACAAAGATAGTAAAGAAAGACCAAAGGCGTAGAGACGCTTCTTGCGTTTTATTTTTTCCTGATCCGTCCAGATCATGGGAATCGAACCTAATATTGGCCTGCCGGTTATTTCCCGCAAGCTTGCCGGGCTATGGAATGTGGGCCGAACCTGACTGATAACAAACGCGATCCCGATCCCGGCTAATAGAGATCCCAGAAACACTACAGAAAACAGCTTGCTGCGGTCTGGCCCCACCGGCAGATCCGAGACGGTCGGCGGGTCGATGATCCTGAATGACATCAGGTCGGTAGCGGAACCCAGTTCACCTGATATTTTTGCGGATTCACGGCGTTCAAGAAGCTTCTCGTAATTGGATTTATTCACCTGATAATCGCGATTGAGGTGAGCAAGCTCTGCTTCCACCTGGGGTAACGCATTGCTCAGCGATTTTAAACGATCGTAACGGGCGGTATATTCTTCCACACGAGCCCTCATGGAGGCCACATCGGCTTCAGCTTCCGCCAGTGCCACGTTAAGCTGTTGCAGCATGGGACTATAGTTTTTCCCGGGATCCGCCGTATTTCTTACCACGAGTTTGGCTTCTTCTTTCTTGCGCTCCTCAAGTTGAGCAATCAGGCGCTTCGTGGAAATGATATCGGGATGTATTTCTGTAAAATTCAGTCGGAGAGCATCCAGATTCTTGTTCAATCCACTAATTCTGGAATCAAGTTCCACATTGACTATGGGCGAACCGGAGTCACTCTGATCCACCATCATAACGGGTTCATCACCGGTGATTTGCCTCTTGATTGCATCGCGAGCGTGCTCGGCTTCCCGTAATTCCAGCCGTGTTTTATTGAGATCTTCCGTAGCTACAGCTAACTGCGAATAATAATCACTGCCTTGCTGGGGCATCATTCCAATATTCTTTTGCTTGAATGCTTTGAGGCTATTTTCCCCCGCGATCAATTTTTCCTCATAACTCTGGATCTGCTCATCAATAAAACGGAGTGCCGAAGAAGAATCCTGTTTTTTGTCTCCCAGACCCCCTTCGACAAAAATGGTTAGTAACGATTGAACAACATCCTTGGCAAGCCTTGGATTTTGATTGTTATAATGAATCGTAAACAGGTTGTCACGGCCGGTTGTCCCGAGTTTGATTTTGTCCATAAGCTCCTTGACAAGCCTTTCCTGATCTTTCACATCTTTGGCCTTAATATCCAGATCAACCATGCGAACGACCCTCTCAACGTTGGGCCGGCTTATCAGGGTACGACTCATGATAGAAACCTGCTGTTGCAGATCGGGAGAAATCGTCATACCCGCCATCAGCGGTTTCAAGACGTTTTGTGTGTCTACGTAGATTCTGGCCGACGCCTGATAGTCATCAGGCAACTTGTAAACGATAACCCATCCCGCAATAGCTACAACCCAGGCGGCAATTACCGCGATCCAGCGATATTTCCATATCCCCTTCAAATAAACAAACAGTTGGGCAGTTAATTCCTCCATTTTGTCAAACGTTCCCTGGAAATGCTATTGTCGGCTTTGGCGACGATGGAATCTTTGAAGGCCCACCTGCGCCGCCATTGAGTCGTGGAAATGTGAGAAGGGGATTACTTTAATATTCATTATTTATCTTTTCACCAATCCATCCTCGATCGCGAGGTGAAGCAGGTCTCCGGTTGTTTTATAACGTGATTGATCGAAAAAGCGGTTTATTGTGGCGAGAATCAGAAAAAGCTCTCTGGTATGACTAAAACGTCACCTTGACGCATGGGGACGTTAGCCGAGATGTCACCGTCTCTGATCAGATCGTCCAGCCGAACGCTAAACTGCTGCTGCTTCCCGTCTACGCTACGAATAATTCTGGCTTTGTTGCCAGCGGCAAAATCGGTTATGCCGCCCACTGCAATCAACACATCCATTAGCGTCATCTCTTCGCGATAAGGGAGCGCCTGAGGTCTGGCAGCCTCGCCTATGACGCGGATTTGCTCGGTATACGGTCCAACAAACTGTGTCACGACAACCGTTACAACCGGCTGCTGAATGTACTTGGACAATGCTTCTTCAATGTCTCGAGCCAATTGCGTCGATGTTTTTCCGCTGGCGGGTAAATCTTCCACCAAAGGAGTCGTGATTTTTCCATCGGGACGAACCGGCACGCTCATGGAGACTTCCGGATTGCGCCAGACAATGATATCTACGTTGTCACCGGGACCTATTAAATAATCGTGCGCGAGATGTTTTTCGTCGGGAGAAAGAGGCGGATATGTTTTACAACCGCCAAGGACGAGCATAGGAAACACGATAGCAAAACAGGTCAGCCATTTCATGGTGCTGATATGCGAAGTGTCCACTGAATTTCCTTTTTTGTTTATTGAAGATGAGTCGGGTTCATGCAGGCAAACAACGATAATTAAAGATGCAATACCCGGATATCCGTGTCAAGATAGTATTGATTCGAACGCAGGGTAGTATCTGTTTCAACGTATGTCACGGAATCTAGCCCGGATGTTTCATAAATTCGCTTGATGATCGCGCAGGATTTTGTTTTGTAGGGGGATTTTGTGAAAGAGTGGCGTAGTTATTCATACGCCCGACTGAACAAAATTTCCATACGAAACAAAAGACCAGCGAGAACGCGCGTCAATTTATGAAACATTCGGGCTAGGATCTTTAATGTGCACCATAATAGCATTTTTACACCTATCCGCTTCGGAATCAAAAAAGATTGTTCTCAAAATGAAACACTCCTCATAAGTAAATTAATTAAGTTGAGTGATCTTCTTGGAATTAACCATATTCGCATCGTATCAAATTCAATGGCACGAATAAATTGGACTTTAGTACAACCCCCTCAGGATGTAGCGTGACAGGTTTCCCTGGCGCGGTTTATATCCTCATGTCCCACGCTATGACGCTACGGCCTCTACTGTCTTTTGGCGCACCCGCTGGCCATCCCGAGCTGCCAGCAACACTATCCCCGGAAGTCCCATAACCCGAAGTGCATCCCGTATCATGCCCTTGCAATGCCCATCTCACATGTTCGCGCACCAGGGATGAATCGTCGTCACATCGTGCCCGCAATGCGTCAAGATGGCGCATTGCCTAACCCCACCGCCAAATTGCAGCCATTGCTCATGGCTGATGCGGCGGATCGGACTGGCGGCAAGCCAGGTATCGAACTCTTCTTTGGTCCAGCCGAATAATCCTAAATCCGGTAGTTGAACGGGATGAAGTGTGCGATTTCTGGGGTGCGGGGCAAGCAAGGTGCAACGACGCGGAATGGTGCGACCACGCAGGGCGGAGCAGTGCCTTCCGCAGGAAGGTGTGCCCCGTAGTGGAATGCGGACGCCTTGGAACGCGGTCGCGGGCATCCCCTGCGCTGCCCGATCCCCGCTTCGCGGGCCCTCTTGGGACGCTCCGGGGTGCCCCATTCTCAGGAAGTTGCAACGC
>JBKJYB010000056.1:0-3117 GCA_046716045.1 Nitrosospira sp. | reverse complement strand
CTCCAGCAATTCAAGCGTCCATCGCTTGGCACCGGTCGGCGGTTCCGAGCAGGCCCGGGCGCAAATCCTGGCTTCGATGTCCGTGTCGTACCGTCGAGGTTTGCCGGGGCGCGGGAGGTCATGCAACGCATGCTCCGCACCGCCTTCCCGGTACGCCGCCCGTGTTCTCCAGATAGCGGTACGTCCGATGCCGAGAACCGCCATGATCTGGGCTTCCGGTATGCCTCTGTCCAGGGCGGACAGGACGTGTGCCCGATTGACTTCCCGGGCGTGGTGCAAACCGCTCGCGCGGTACGACTCAATCAATTCGCGATCCTTGTCGGTAAGATGCAATTCAGTCTGTCGCATGGCCAACTCCTCGTCACAGGGTAGGTATGCGATAGCATAGCAAATGTTTCGTTAGTTATGCGTTTCAATACTAGTCCAATTGATATTCAGGGAGCTCCGAGCGCCTGCCTGGGCACTTTATGTCGAGAAAGTCTGCTGGGAAATCTGCGTGGAGTAGATCGCGATGCGGCGGATGAAATGATCGCAAGTACTGGCAGATCGATGGCTTCAATGAGGTCTTCCGCCGAGCGCACCCGACGGTTCAGGAGTTCAAGCATTAATGCAATGCCCACTCCGAGTAGCGTACCGAGGAAGATGGAGATCAGTACATTGAGCAGGATCCTGGGCTTCGAGTGTTCGGTTGGTATTGACGCTGGATTAAGCGTCGCGATATTTGTCTGGACAGAGTGACTCTCAAGTCGCGTTTGAGCGGAACGTTGGCTCACGCCCTCAAAGGTGCGTTGGGCGGCTTCGACATCGCGCTTGAGCACGCTGATTTGGTCGCGCTGCCTGTTGAGCTCAAGCACATGTTTCTTTTGCCTTTCCATCGCTTCAAGCAACTCTTTTTCCTTCTGCTTGCTGACCTCATAGGATGTACCGATACTACTGTAGATTTGCCGAGTTTCGCTGGCCAGCTTGTTCCTTAGCGAGGCGAGTTCGGATTGGGCACGCTTCGTTTGTGGATGATTCCTGCCGAGATTAATGCTGCTTTCCTGAAGTTTGGCATCAAGGCGGGCGATATCCGATTTCAGGGTGTTGATTAATGGATTTTGCATTACCTCAATTAGTGTATCGGCGTTGTCTGCGGATTTGCGCTTGCTGCTGCTGTCGGAGGTTTGCGCCTGCACGATGGTGAGTTGCGTTGAAAGTTCGTTGAGCTTGGCAATTTCATGATCAAGGCGCTCATCGGTAGCTATAATGCCGGTTTCCTGCTGGGAGGCAGAGAGTGCCTGCTGGGCTTTTTCGAGCTTGTCGCGCAGTATCCTGGTCTGATCCTCAAACCAGGTGGCGTATTGGCGGGCGGGTTCGACCTTGAGTCCGAGGTTGACGTCGATGTAGGCCTGCGCAAAGGCATTGGCTACGGCTGCGGCAAAACCGGGCTCGGCCCCGCTGAATTCGATGTTAATAACATTGCTGTCGCGCGAAGGCCTGACATAGAGTTTTTTCTTCAGCAACTCAGCCAGCCAGACCGTTAATTCCCCTTCACCACCGGTAGCTTCCATCCATTGCTTTCGGATGGCCGGGCTTTCATCCATGCGCAGCAACTTGACGACACGCTGAGCTACGCGGTCACTGTTGATGATGTCTGCCTGCGTGGCCATATAACTAGGCGCCACGAGGCCGGGCAGAACCATGCCGACCAGGGGATCAGGTGATTTGACGTCAACCACAACGGCGGTGCCGGCGGTGTATTCCTTGGGTAACAACAAGCTGATCACAAGGGTGGCGGCCACGGTAACCAGTAGCGTGAAGACCACTACCTTGAAGCGCGCTCGAAGAATGTACAGGAATTGTAGGAGAGTCATGAGAGACCGGCGTTCTCAGAAAAGACTTTCGCGTACGTAAATTATGTCGTTGGGTTGTACGACATCGGTCATTTCCGGTGAAATTTTCTCGACCCCACCCTCAGCGATTTTCCGGTGCAGGCGCAACCGCCATTCGCTACCGCGGATGGTCGGACCGCCGCCTTGAGCCAAGGCTTCCATGACGGTCATGCCGCGTTCGATACGGTAGGCGCCAGGACGCTGTGCTTCGCCATAGATATAGAATACCGGAGCGCGATGCACGTAGATTGTATCCCCGCCGGCGAGAATGATATCTTGCTCCGGCTTTTCGCCGAGGTAGAGCGCAGGGATATCTATCACCTTACGGAAGGGCTTGCCGTTACGTAAGCCTGTGACGATGGCAAAGTCATCCCCTTCTGTCCTTGTGCCCCAAGCCATTGCGAGCATGTCGCTGACGCGGCTGAGGGTTTCGAGCGGAAAGCGCCCTGGCCGGTTGACCTGGCCGAGCACGCTCACCTGGTTGCTGCGCATTTGCACGAGAACGATGTTAACCTGCGGTTGCCGAACAAAGCCGCCGTTCCTGAGGGCGGCGGCAATCTTGTTTTCGGCAGCGGCGATAGCAAGGCCGCCAACGTCAACAGCACCGATCAGCGGGAAAGTGATAGAGCCATTCTCGGACACACGGGTTTCGGTCATGAGATCAGGGTTCTGGAAAACCTGGATACGCAGCACGTCTCCCGGGCCAAGCGGATAGTCGAGATTGTCCTGCGCGAAAACATTCATCGTTAACAGGGCAAATAAAAGGGGCAGTGTCCGAATCAGGGCTTGAATCATGGATGTCAGCTTTCCTTATGCATTTCGGTAAATTGAACAGATTTTTACTTTAAACCCGCCACGCCTTTTTCAACGGCAATGTCAGCGATGGATTTTGCTGCGCCGGCGTCTGTGGCGCGTCCAGCCGCCGGAACCGCTGGCGCTGGAGCAGCAGCCACCTGGGATGCAGCGCTTGTGTCCGCATTGGCGAATTCACCCATATAGGTAATTTTGGCTTTGGCCTTGAGCGTTTTGAGTTCTTGCTTGGCTGCTTCCGATGCGCGCTGGTTGCCGAGAAACTGTTGAATGCGCGGTAGCGCGACGGCTTCCGATACCGGCACCGACTGCGCAGCGGCAAGTCGCATCAACGTGATAGATTGGGTGTGCTCCATGAGCACGCCTTGACCGACTTTGAGCGGATGTATTTTAGTCAGCAGCTCAAGCGGTATCTGTTCGGCTGGACGCGTAGCGC
>JBKJYB010000055.1:0-9385 GCA_046716045.1 Nitrosospira sp. | reverse complement strand
GACACCATTACGGGCGAGGGAGACAGGTCAGTCATCACCCAGCCGGAAGCCGTCCCGTTGATCCAAGTACCAATGTTGGAACCGAGTGATGCAAGCCAGAAGACTCGGAACATCGGCAGCTTGAGCGGCGCCCACGCATCGGGGTGCGAGGCATTCGAGACGCTATCGTCGACAGGCTTGCTCACCAGCGGAATGCCAGGCTTGTCATGAGAAAGTCGACGCTTCTACCGCCGGCCTGCGTCAAGGCTTCCCCTGCGCTAAAATGGACCGCGGCGGCGCGAATTTCCCACTGTGGATGGAGACGATAACTGCCTTCCAGCCTGATCTGGTCGCCGATATACCGGCCGGTTCCAATAGTTTCAGGTATTGCCACCAAGGGCGCGGGTGGAGTGTAAACCGCATCTTCTTTGTGATGCTTCCATAGGAAATTCCAGCCTAAAACGAATGTGAGCGAATGGGCAGGCTTGATCGTCAAGACCGGCTGCACATCCATGATATTACCCGGCGCCAGCAGCGCCGCCTCGCTGAAGTAGGTGGGGTTGGGATAGAGCGCATTGAAGGTGCCGAGCTGATTGTCGCCAGGATTTTTATCGCCGCTGGCAATATCCGCTTTCAGGCCGAGCCGCGGTGACCAAGGCAGGGCGGCGAAAGTAAATCGGTGGAAACCGTCCAGGCGCGGATGGTCTGATCGCTGACATGTCCGGTCTGGAATACCGCTTCCATGTTCCAGTCCCAGCCCTTTGCAGAACCAAAAAGCCGTGTGCCGAAGGAATGCCTGTGTTCGCTCCCCTGCGCCGCCGCAAATCGCCCGTGATCTCTTTCGTACCCAAGCCAATAGAGATCAATCTTGAGGGGAGCAATACTATCCGGGGCGAGCGTGGCATACAAGCCGTAGAGCGATTGCGACTTGCTGGTCGCATCATCGAAGGCTCCCGGCTTGTTGAGAACCGGACGAAAGGCGAAGGCGTCGATGCGATGCGATCCCTGCCTCCAGCTGGCGCGTACGCCGTCGAAAGCGAGGCGAATGTTGGGGCCCTCTCGCACCGCGATCAGACGCGAGGTGCCGAGAGTCATTTCCTGTCGACCCACACGGAGGAAAAACATATCACCGTTCCATGCCAGGAAGCCCTGCTGCAGGTCTGGGCTGCTTTGATCAGTGCTCTCGGGTCCGCCGCGGCGCCCGGCTTCGTCATATGCCCCGAACTGTACGAACATCTGGACGTGCTTGCCGATACGTAGATCACCATGCGCCAAGCCTCGAAACAGCGTGTAGCCGTCACCGCCACCGCTGCCGATACCGAAATCAAGAGGCCGGTAACTTTGAGCCCGCACGCGCGCGTCGGCACCGAATGTTAACGTGGCAGTCTCACCGATGCGCCAGCATTTGGGCGCGACTTTGGTACAGCTTGCTCCCCAATCTTCCTCGAACCGCAGCGGCATGGCGAGGACCACTGCGACAACGAGGCTAGCCTTGCGATTTTTTGCCGTCTGCTGACGCATGGAGATCTGCCTTTCGCGAATAACTGTTTGCCGGTTTGCCGGGCAGGAGAAACCCGGTATACGCTCATACCGCCCAGCACGAACAACCGAGCACACCCCAGAAGCCGCGCTGGTCACCGGCATCCACAGCATCCTGATACGCGCGTCCATGGGCATGACCATGCACAGAGCAGCCGGTTCCACAGCCACAGGCTGCCTGAGCGAGCCGGTGCATGGCAGGCGTGCTTGCCGCAGGTTTGAAGTAGCCCCCGAAGTGATTCACCGGCGACCAGTCCGGCATGGCCGGGAGCAAGGGCGGAGCAAGCTTGTTGAATTCGTCGTCACCGTAGGCGATACGCCCGCCAACAATCGTGAGCACCGAAACAAGATTTCGAATTTCGTCTTCCGGGATCTTGAAGTAGTCGGCGGACAGCACGGCGAGATCGGCATATTGGCCGGACTTGATCTGGCCTTTAAGGCCTTCTTCGTTCGAAAACCAGGTATTCGCCTGGGTGTAGAGGCGTAGCGCCATCTCCCGATCCACCAGATTCCCCGCCGGATACAGCGAAATACCACCCAGGGTCTTGCCGGTAGTGAGCCAGTAGAGTGCATTCCATGGGTCATAGCTGGCCACGCGGGTGGCATCAGTCCCTGCGCCGACGTTCACCCCCATTTCCAGCATGCGTTTATAAGGGGGGTGCGCCCCGCAGCCTTGCTGCCGTAGCGCTGAACGAAATACTCGCCCTGATAGGCCATCCGGTGCTGAATGGCGATTCCGCCGCCAAGTTTGGCGATACGTTCAAGGTTGACGTCAGTCACGGTTTCGGCATGATCGAAAAACCAGTGTATGCCATCGAAGGGAATGTCCCGATTCACCTTCTCGAATACGTCCAGTGCACGCGAGATGGTTTCGTTATAGGTTGCATGCAGGCGAAACGGACAGTGATTGCTGGCGAGGATACGCACCACGGCCTCCAGGTCGTTCTCCATGCCCGGCGCCATATCCGGGCGTAGCATGCGGAAATCCTCGAAATCCGCCGCGGAAAACACCAGCATTTCCCCTGCGCCGTTATGCCGGTAGTAACTGTCTCCATCGCCCGGCTTCACCATCTTTGTCCATTTGGCGAAATCCGAAACCTCTTCTCCCGCTTTCTGCGTGAACAAGTTGTAGGCAATGCGCAGGGTCAGCTCGCCAGCCTTATGCAAATCCTCGATAACCTTGTAGTCATCCGGATATTTCTGAAAACCGCCGCCGGCATCGATCACGCCGGTTATGCCCAAGCGGTTCATTTCACGCATAAAGTGGCGCGTGGAATTGAGCTGGTACTCGTAAGGCAGCTTGGGGCCTCTGGCCAGCGCCGCATACAGAATCAGCGCATTCGGCTCCGCCAGCAGTAAACCTGTCGGTTCTCCGCTGGCATCCTTGGCAATCAGTCCACCCGGGGGGTTGGGGGTGTTACGGTCGTAGCCGCAGGCGCGCAGTGCTGCGCGGTTAAGCAATGCACGGTCATAGAGATGCAAGATAAAGACCGGCGTATCCGGCGCCACCGCATTGATTTCATCGAGCGTCGGCAATCGTTTTTCGGCGAACTGCATTTCAGTAAAGCCGCCCACGATACGCACCCATTGCGGCGCGGGCGTGCGCGCCACTTGTTCCTTCAGACGACGCAGCGCATCAGCCAGCGATGGGATGCCGTCCCAGCGCAGTTCCATGTTGTAATTGAGCCCGCCGCGGATAAAGTGCAGATGCGAATCCGTCAGGCCGGGAATGGCGCGGCGGCGATTGAGATCCACCACTTGCGTGTTGCTGTCGGCGAGGCGCATCATCTCGCCGTCATCACCCACGGCAATGAAACGGCCGTCGGAAATCGCGACAGCTGCCGCTTGCGGATTCTGGCGATCCAGCGTCGTGAATTGGCCGTTGCGGAGGATCAGTTGGGCCTTAGGACTGTTCATTGTTGGCTCTCCTGGCGCGGCGGCTAGCGCACCCGTTTTTGAAAGTAATAAGGAAACACCGGCTGCCTGCAAAATACGGCGACGGCGTAGATCGGCGGCGGGATCACCCATGGGTTATCACCGGCGTGAGTCTTGACATCCCCTTAGCAGAGGTAGAGGCGATCACTAGGCAAAGGCTATCCGCCGCCCGTTCCATGCCGCCTTACTTCTTGGTGATGGCGAAGTAACTCGTCATCAGATTCCGGTAGTTCGGAAGGTAATTGGAGAACAAGGCACCTAAGCCTTCGATGTCGTTGCGCCAATCGCGATGCAGCTCGCACGCCACAGCAAACCAGCTCATCATCTGCACGCCAGCCGCCTGCATTCGCATCCAGGCGGCGTCGCGGGTCACCGCGTTGAAGGTGCCGGAAGCGTCGGTAACCACGAACACCTCATAGCCTGCCTCAATGGCGGACAGTGCCGGAAACGCCACGCAGACTTCAGTCACCACCCCGGCGATGATGAGCTGCTTGCGACCGGTCTTTTTGATCGCATTGACGAAGTCTTCATTGTCCCAGGCATTGATGTTACCGGGACGCGCGATATAAGGCGCATCAGGAAATATTTCCTTGAGTTCCGGCACCAGCGGCCCATTCGGGCCATCCTCGAAACTTGTTGTCAGGATGGTCGGCAGCTTGAAATACTTGCCACAGGCTGCCAGGGCGAGCACGTTGTTCTTGAACTCATTGGGTGAAAAGTCCTGCACCAGCGAGATCAGCCCTGCCTGATGGTCAACCATCAGGATAGCGGCGTCATCCTTGGAGAGCCGGTTGTATTTTAAAATCTTGTCCATTTTCATGTTCCTTGTAGTTGTTGATTGGATTAAGTATCTAACAAAGAATAACCGCAACACGCTTTAGGCGGTAAACGAAGTCGGACTCATTTCTTCGCCTTCTGCACCGCCTGAGCCTTGTCATAGCTTTCGATCAGCAACCGGTAATGCGGCATGGGTTGATCAGCATAGATATTGGCGAACTCGATCGCCTCCGGTCGATTCCAGGTCTGCTGCAGCTCCGAAATAACCGCGAACGTGTCGATCGGAGTCACGCCCGCTTGCAAGATGCGGGCAATAGTCAGATCGGTACCCATCACGCTTGAGTTGCCCGAGGCATCCACCACGGCATAGACCTTGTAACCGGCGGCCACCGCGCTGATGGAGGGAAAGGCCATGCACACGCTAGTAAGGGTGCCCGCAATGATTAGCGTTTTGCGGCCGGTTGCTTCGACAGCCTTGACGAAATCAGGGCTATCCCAGACATTGATCTCACCGCGACGCCCCACGTACTGCGCATGCGGGGCAGCTTGGTGGATTTCGGGGATCAATGGGCCGTTCGGGCCGTCGGGAACCGAAGCGGAGGTAATGACCGGCATCTTGAGCAGCGCGGCGACTTTGGCAAGTGCAATCGCGTTACGGCGCAGATCCGGTACCGGGATGTCCTTGACCAACTGGAACAGACCACTCTGGTGATCGATGAGAAGCATGAGGGTCTCTTCGGGATTGATATGGCTCACAACTTCCTCCTTGGGTTGGATTTCGATAAAAAAAGCCGCCACCCAATAACACAACTTATCAGTTATGAAGGCAGCTTGTTTGTTCGCTTCAGGACATATGCCCCATCTTGCCGCTCTGGTAATCCACAATCGCCTGGCGAATCTCCTCGGCACTGTTCATAACGAAAGGACCGCTCCCGACGATCGGCTCGTCAATCGGTTCGCCGCAGAGCAGCAATGCTGTTGTATCCTCGGCACTGTCGATACAGAGGTGGTCACCTTCCCGCTCAAACAGAGCAATTTCCGCGGGCCCGATTGTTTCAGCGCCATCGACCCGCACCGAGCCTTTGAGCACCGCCAGCATCGTAGTGTAGCCGTCGGGCACGGGAAGACAAATCTGCCGCTCGCTCGCCAGACGGAGATCCCACACATGGATCGGTGTGAAAGTGCGAGCCAGCCCCGTAATTCCATCGAACTGGCCGGCAATGACGCGCACACTCCCCTGACCATGAGGAAGACTCAAAACAGGAATCTGGCTGTTCAAGATACTTTGGTAATGCGGCGGCGACATTTTGTCCTTGGCGGGGAGATTGACCCATAGCTGCACCATTTCAAACATTCCGCCATTTCGCGCAAACTCGCGGCCATGAAACTCTTCGTGAACGAGACCGGATGCGGCGGTCATCCATTGCACATCGCCCGGACCAATGCCGCCGCCGCCACCAGAACTGTCACGGTGCTCCACCTCACCGCTATAAACAATGGTCACCGTCTCGAATCCGCGATGCGGATGTTCGCCGACACCGAGGCGTTTTTCAGTTGGAGGAAATTCCATGGGACCGGCATAGTCGAAAAGCAGGAAAGGGCTGATCGCCGGCCCCAGGTTCGAATAGCCAAGAAGTGTCCGCACGGGAAACCCGTCGCCAACCCAGTGATGTTCTGTACTGCGTTGAATGCGCTGTAGCTTCTTGATTGACAGTTCAGGTTTTATTGCCAGCATTAGCTATCTCCTATTAAATGTTTTAACGCGTCGGCGGCAAGATACCGGATGGTACACTTGCCAAGTTCGGGTAGCGCGGTTTGGTCCGTTAATCTCATCGTATGCTTCAATATAGTCTATTAAAGATTAGCGTACTCTTCTCCAGATGGGTCCGGAACCGGTCTTTCTTCGAAATCAGCGTTCGGAAAAACAGAACAATGCAAATTCGGCTTGATGATATTTTGGCCTTTCTGCAGGCGATGGAAACCGGGAGCATCAGTGCCGCGGCTCAGCGTATGGGCTTGTCGAAGTCCGTCATCAGCAAACGTATCACCGATCTGGAGGTTGTGTTGAAGGTCGAGCTGTTGCATCGCTCGACACGCGGGGTGGTCCCGACGGACAAGGGAGTCGCGTTCTATCAGCGTACGCGCTCAATTATGCAGCAGCTTGACCAGGCGGCGGAAGAACTCATCGAGCAGGACGGCGAGCTGTGTGGATCGTTGCGAATTGCCGCGCCCATGACCTTCGGAACCATCTACCTTGGGCCGATCCTGTTCGCTTTCATCAGCCGCCACCCGCGCTTGGGACTTGCGCTGGATCTTGATGACCGGATTACCGATTTGCCCGGCGAAGGCTACGATCTGGGAGTTCGTATCGGGCGGCTGCATGACTCGTCGCTTGCGGCCCGCAAGCTGGCGGTGAGCCGTCGCGTGGTATGTTGCAGTCCTGCGTATGCCCAACGTGCCGGTCTGCCGGCAATGATCGAGGAATTGGCGGGCCATGCATGCATCGGTTACGCCAATGTGTCAGCCAGTCACATCTGGCAGTTCGAGTCCGCAGAGCCCGGTGGTATGCCCCGCTCACTGGTGGTACGTAGCCGGATCGTCGCCAATAACGGTGAATTGATACGGGATGCGGCTATCGCAGGGCTTGGTATTTCCATTCTTCCGGTCTTCATCGTCGCCAACGCGCTGGCGAGCGGTCAACTTATCAACGCTCTACCGGATGCATGCCCGGTTGCAGACACGATCTACGCGGTCTATCCGCGAAACCGGCATCTTCCGAGGAAGGTCCGTGCGGTTATTGATCACCTGGTTGCCGTGTTCGGCGGAGACCCGCCGTGGGAAAGGGAATTGAACCAGACATAAATTTTTCCATTACCGCTGGCGTGAAGCCGTACATTAGATATGGAGGTAATCTCAGGTATCTGTACATATTACAAAACGTATCGGCTGCACTCAGCATATTTACGCTACGCAGCACCGCTGCGAATAGCCTATTTTCAGGTTTATCAACACAACAAAAGACGCTATGATAAAAATCATCGGGATTACAGGAAGTCTGCGTAGCGGTTCGTTCAATACCGCGCTGTTGCGTGTCGCTGCAGGACTGATGCCAAGCGGAGCTATGCTGGAGACCGCGACACTCAAGGGCATCCCGCTCTATGACGGGGACATCGAGGCCAACGAGGGAATTCCTCAGGCGGTGATTGCGCTGCAAGAGCAAATTGCCGCTGCTGATGGATTATTGCTAGCTACCCCGGAGTACAATAATTCCATGCCGGGCGTATTCAAAAATGCGATTGACTGGCTGTCTCGGCCACCGAGCGACATTGGGCGGGTTTTCGGTGGCCGTCCGGTTGCAGTGATGGGCGCGTCGCCTGGCGGATGGTAACTTAGAAGAAAAAAAAGTTGGCTGGCTTGCCCTGAGGGGGCTGGCTGGCTGAAAGGCCACTGGGTAGGAGAACCCAGCGGCAACGGATAAACTTACATTTGGCTTTTCAGCCCGGTTCTCAATATGTTCCTTCGCATCCTACGAAATGGCTTGCGTTGCGCAGATAATTTGATTCTTATGAAGCTCGCGTCATGCGGGCAATATTTGAACTCTGCTTCGGCTCGCCCCGCTTACAGCGCAACAATTATTTGCGATTAATAATGATAATGATTCTTATTATCATTATTAATGAAAAAAAAGCAAGGCTTTTCTGCGGGCATTGTCACATACACGTAACAATACCATGTCAACGTTTCATTAATTATGGACAACAACAAGCATGGACCCGTCTCGCAGGGGCAGTAAAATCTCTCCATCCAGGCGTGGCAAAAATGATGTTTACGCTGATTTGTTGCAGGAACTGACCGTACTGCATCAGGATCTGACGGCAATGGAAAGTGAATCCGCCGAAATATTGAGGAACGTGGATGCGCGCCATCGGGTCAGCGCGGCCAATCTGATCCACTATCTCGGCTTGCGGCGGCGCGATGTGCGTCCCTTGCAGGAGAAGCTCGCGGCGGCGGGATTGTCGTCCATGGGGCGTGCGGAGTCGCATGTCCTGAGCAACTTGGATGCCATCATCATGCTGTTGCGGTGCGCTATGGGCGAGCAGACGCTGCAATCATCCCCTTCCCTCGCCGATCCCGTGGCGGCTGGCCCCGCGCTGCTGGAAACCAACGCCAACAATCTGCTTGGTAAACCTCCACTGCAGAGACGCGTACGTATTTTGGTCACGTTGCCGGGCGACGCCGCGGACAATTACGCATTAATCAAAGAAATGCTTCTGCAAGGTATGGACTGTGCCCGGATCAATTGCGCGCACGATGACGCTGCCGTCTGGGCGCGCATGATCAGACAAATCAAACGCGCGCGACGCGAAACAGGACGCCACTGCCGCATCCTGATGGATTTGGGCGGCCCGAAAATACGTACCGGAGAAATTTCACCCGGCCCCGCAATACTAAGATGGCAGCCGAAACGCGACGCGTACGGTAAAGTGACGGAACCCGCCCGCATTTGGGTATATCCGGAGGATGGTGCCTCTTCCTGCCCCGCGCATGCCCATGCCTGTTTTTCCGTCAAAGGGGACTGGCTGGCGCAGGTGACGGCGCGCGACAGGATCGAATTCACCGATGCTCGCGGCGCATTGCGCAGTCTGCAATTGGTCGGGCAAGCCGGAACCGGCTACTGGGCGGAATCCACACAGACCGCATATATCAAGCCCGGCCTCAAACTTTACTTGTTGCGAGTACCCTCCTCCGGACATCCGCGCGGAACGGGTTATGCCGGTGAGGTAGGCGCGCTGCCGCAGGCGCCCGAAACAATCCGGCTACATAGGGGCGATAGCCTTATCATAACGCGTGACCCGATTCCCGGCCTTTCCGCCCGGTTCGATGAAAGCGGCCGGCTGTTGCGCGCGGCCAGTATTGCCTGTTCATTACCAGAGATCTTTGCGGCCGTTAACCCCGGCGAACGCATCCTGATCGACGATGGCCGCATCGGCGGCGTGATCCGCGGTGTTACTGCCAGCGAAATCCTGGTTGAAATCACCCAGGCGCGCGATGGTGGAGAAAAACTGCTGGCCGACAAGGGCATCAACCTGCCGGATAGCCAGCTCGATCTGGCCGGTCTGACAGACTTGGACATCACACATCTCGAATTCGTAGC
>JBKJYB010000054.1:0-5077 GCA_046716045.1 Nitrosospira sp. | reverse complement strand
AGATAGGCGATGAAAGCAGAAGAAGCGATGCCGGCTGACAGATTGTCGGCGGAGATGGTGAATATGAGCCCGGTTACGTCATGTCCGCGTCCGCTCAGCCAGACAAACAGCAAATTGGTTGCCGCCGATAATACCGCTCCCAGAAACAACGTACGCATGACACCGATTTTTGCCGTGAGTACCCCGCCTAGGGCCGCGCCGACAATCGTCATGATGACTCCATAAACCTTGGATACTGTTGCCACCTCATCCTTGGTGTAGCCCATATCCACATAAAAAGGATTGCTCATTACACCCATCACGACATCCGAGATGCGATAAAGCGCGATCAATGCCAGAATCACCAACGCCTGCCGGCCATGACGCACAATAAAGTCCCGGAAGGGCGCAATCATTGCTCCATACAGCCAGGCTAGTGTTTGCGCGAGTCGCGCGTTCAGATTCCAGTGAGCAATGACCCCCCGGGCGTGGCCTTCATTTTCCGCGATAAGATGAGTGACAGGAACTTCCGGCTCGCGGATGATAAGCGTGGTGATAATGCCCACAGCCATGCATGCAGCCATCGCGAGGTAGGCAGTGCGCCAGGGCGCATAGTCGTAGGTGGCTTCCGAAGGGTCTACCGCCGCGGCTATCCACAATACGCCAGCGGAAGCCAGGATCATGGCCACACGATAACCCGCCTGATAAGTGGCGGCCATGGCACCCTGGAGTCTCGGCGCTACGGCTTCGATTCGATAGGCATCCAGCGCGATATCCTGGGTGGCGGAAGCGAAAGCGACAGCGAGTGCAAAGAAAACCATATACGTCAAGTTCTCGAGCGGGTCGGTACTCGCCATACCGGCTAGTGCGATGGCTATAACGATTTGCGACAGCAATAGCCACGCACGCCGCCGACCCAGAAGTCGGGTTAATAACGGCAACGACAAACGATCCACCAGCGGTGACCACAGCCATTTAAAGCCATAAGCCAAGCCGATCCAGCTCAGGTGACCGATAGTGGAGCGGTCGATGCCCGCTTCCCGTAACCAGAACGACAGGGTGCCCAGTACCAACAACAGCGGCAACCCGGCAGAGAAACCCAGTGACAGCATCCCCAATACCCGTGGATGGGTGTAAATGCGAAAAGCATGCAGCCACCCGGATAAGGCAGTGGGTATCATCCTAAATCCGGCATTCGGGCGAGACGGTTATACTGCAAGCTGAGTGATCAACTATCGGATGCGGGATCATATGCTGTAGTCATAGTCGATAGTAAGCGGCGAATGATCAGAGAAACGAGCCGCCTTGTAAATCGAAACTTCGGTCGCTTTAGCCGCGATCTCTGGCGTGGCAATCTGATAGTCAATGCGCCAGCCCACATTCTTGGCCCAGGCCTGCCCGCGATTGGACCACCACGTGTATTGCTCAGGTTCCGCGTTAATTCGCCGGAATACATCGACAAATTCAAGCTCATCGAAAACTCCGCTAAGCCAGGTACGCTCTTCAGGCAGAAAGCCGGAGTTTTTCTGATTGGAGCGCCAATTCTTCAGATCGATTTCCTTGTGGGCGATATTCCAGTCACCGCATAATATGATCTCCCTGCCGCAACCCGCGAGTTCTTTGAGCATGGGGAGAAATCGCTCAAGGAAGAAAAATTTGGCAGCTTGCCGGTGTTCGCCACTGGAGCCGGAAGGAAAATAGATCGATATCACAGTCAATGGGCCAAAGTCAGCGCGTAGAAAACGTCCCTCCGCATCAATTTCCGCAATACCAAGACCTTCAATAATATTGTCAGGCTTGTGCCGGCTGTAAATACCCACCCCGCTGTATCCCTTCTTTTCAGCGCAGTGGAAATAACTATGGTAGCCATCAGGGGAGACCATTTCCCCTGTGATGTCGGTTGCATGAGCTTTCAGTTCCTGCACACATACGATATCCGCCTGATGCGTTGGTAGCCACCGAAAAAATCCCTTGTTTGCGGCGGAGCGCACGCCATTCAGGTTAAGCGTTATAATTCTCACGTCTATTTTTCCAGTTTGTCATATAGCGATGCCCGATTTCCGGCAGGAATTCATTGAGTTTGCCATTAGCCGTAACGTACTGTGCTTCGGCGAATTTAAAACTAAGGCGGGGCGAATGTCGCCGTATTTTTTCAATGCCGGGTTGTTCAACGACGGTGACTCTCTCAGGAAACTGGGGCAATTTTACGCCAAAGCCATTCTTGGTGCCCAGCTTCCGTTTGACATGCTATTTGGACCCGCCTACAAGGGCATTCCGCTGGTTAGCGCTATCGTCATTGCGCTGGCCGAGAGCGGGTATAACTACCCTTTCTGTTTCAATCGTAAAGAAATGAAAGACCATGGGGAAGGGGGGAATCTCGTTGGTGCCCCCCTTGCCGGGCGTGTGCTGATTGTGGATGACGTCATTTCCGCTGGTGTTTCAGTGCGCGAGTCTGTCAGCCATATTTGCGCTTCTGGCGCCATACCTTGTGGGGTCATCATTGCGCTTGACCGGATGGAGCGCGGTAATGGAGAACTCTCCGCTACG
The DNA here is from genome assembly GCA_046716045.1 of Nitrosospira sp. Taxonomy (GTDB): domain Bacteria; phylum Pseudomonadota; class Gammaproteobacteria; order Burkholderiales; family Nitrosomonadaceae; genus Nitrosospira. The sequence goes on along the minus strand of JBKJYB010000054.1, from coordinate 2,551 downwards.
CAGGAGGTTCATCATGCATACGGAATTCAGGTCGCCAGCATCGTTAATCTGGACGACATTGCGGATTATCTGCGGGACAGGAAGAATCTGGGACACAATCTTCGCGCGATAGAAAGCTACCGTGCACAATACGGGGTTGCATGATACAGGAGAGTCATAGAGTGGGCCCGTACCATAGCGGACCGGGCAAACCATTCAAGTGAACGATTGAAGTCAGGGCACCTTCTCTGGCGGCATGGTCGGCAACGTAATTTCTCCTTTCGAATCGAAGTACCGCCCGATGGCAAATCCCTGTCCACCAAGTTGACCACGCAGGCGGTAGTCGGCCTTGGTGCGATCGCCGGTGGCCAGTCCAAAGGCATGACGGATGATTGTTGTCGCAGGGACAGTTACCGGCACCGTGATTACCGATTCTCCAAAGCGTGGTATCGTGCCCCGCTGATTGCTTACCCCACTCGCGAAGCTCATTCCGCGTAAATCCAGATCGAGTGCGACACCATCATAATCAAGGGGTCTGCCATCATGATTCTGAATTCTGAGGTGTACCGCGAAGCGCGCCTCCATACCTTTTCCCTCCAGCGGCTCAAGTCCCGCTACGGAGATGCGAAGTGGTTCATGCACTCCTAGCGCCGCGCACCCGGATAAGATGAGGAGCAGCGCGGAAATAAGCAGTATGCGACGATTCATTACGGTGCACCGGTTTTGTGAATCTGAAATCATAACTCGATTATTCTGTAATTGAGGGTTTTTCCTTTGTTTTTTGTTTCGTATGAAACGATCGGGTGCAGGGATCACCACGTTGCCCCGCGATTTGGAGTTACGGAAACCTATAAGGAAATTCTGAATAAGTCCCGCGTAAGCGCGACAGCGGCTTGTGGAGGGGATTCGCATTCACAAAGTCAGTGTATGGGAATATGTTCGTAAGGGGAAGTCTGTTTCGTGCGCTTGGTTTGGTGATACTATCTCTATCGAAGCTGGCTAGACAATCGCCGCCTGTCTTTCAGTCATGAAAGACAGGGGGAGGAAAGTCCGGGCTCCAGAGAGCAGGATGCCGGTTAATGGCCGGCCACCGTGAGGTGAGGAATAGGGCCACAGAGACGAGCGTATTAAGTTACGGTGAAACGCGGTAACCTCCATCCGGAGCAAGACCAAATAGGCAGGCGATGATGCTGCTCGCTGAGCCTGCGGGTAGGTTGCTTGAACGTACGGGCAACCGTGCGTCTAGAGGAATGATTGTCCATGACAGAACCCGGCTTATCGGCCAGCTTCTTTTTATTTCATATTTCATATTTCAGATCAGTTCCTGCCCATAAAAAAACGCGGCTTCAACCTTACGTTGAAGCCGCGCCGGATAGGATACTAATAGATTCTTTTTAGTGATCCATTGCCGGGGTTGAATTCGCATTCGGTTTCTTGAGCTGAATCATGAGATCGTCGTCCCATTTGCCCTCGACATTCATGTGCGCCGCGGCACCCAGCAATACGGCGTCAAGCAGGTTATGGTTGAGGTAGACATAGAGGCCGGGTTGCTTGAATTCATACAAGGCCACTCCTGAACCGCCCCCTGGAACGAACCAGGTTTCCTGATTGGTGAGGGGGGGATCGCTGAACTTGCCACCCTGCCATACCAGATCACCGTGGCCGCCAATCAGGTGCGGACGGGAATCGCGATTTGCCTGCGAGTGAATGAACAGTACTTTCTCTCCGACTTTAGCCTTGAGCGCATTGTCGCCTGTCAGCGCACCTACCGCGCCATTGAAGACAACATGGGTCGGGATCAGCCCCTTGCCCACTTCGAGCATCTCGGCCATGCCTTCGGCAGGCTGGGAGTAAACTTTGTATTTCCCGTCCTTGTCCTTGGGCAAGTACAGATCCTGCTCGCCTATGTAGTAGGCCCGGTCATAGCGCACCGGTTTGCCTTTGTTATCCTTCAGGCCATCCCGCGGCAATACCATGACGGCGCCGTTCATGCCCGAAATGACGTGGAACGGGATCATGGTTCCGCCCGGGGCGCAGTGATACACAAATACGCCCGCTTTGGTTGCCTTCCAGCGCACTACCACATCTTCGCCAGGCGCCACCAGCGTCAGGGCGGCGCTACCCAACGCACCGGTTGACGCATGAAAATCCACATTGTGCGCCATGGTGCTGGTCTTGGGGTTGACCAGCGTCAGTTCGACATAGTCGCCCTCATGCACGACGATCAGCGGACCCGGAACGGTGCCATTGAAAGTCAGTGCCCACATCTTGGTGCCATCCGGTGCAATTTGCACCAGCTTTTCTATGGTCTCCATGCGCACCTTGACGACCTTGGGGCCCCCTTTGGCCACCTGGTCGTGCTTAGGCAAAAAAGGCGGCGCCACCAATTCCTGGGTGACCACCGGCAATTTGGAAATGTCCGGCGCTGCCATGGCAGGACCCGCACTCATACACAGCAATCCGAACCCGACTGCCCCTTGAACAACTTTGTTCATGTTTCCCTCCATAAATGTTTATTCACCGCGCATATCCATGCGCCATTTCTTTCCGCCCGGCATTCAATGGCTAACAT
>JBKJYB010000053.1:0-6368 GCA_046716045.1 Nitrosospira sp. | reverse complement strand
TCGTTGCAGGCCGACTGGCGAGCGTTCTGGGCGCCGAGAAACTGATACTGCTCACCAATACGCCGGGTGTGCTGGACAAGGATGGTAATTTATTGACTGGATTGACCGCGCAGAGGGTGGATGAGTTATTTGCGGATGGAACCATCTCGGGCGGTATGATGCCAAAAATCGACTCAGCGCTGGATGCGGTGAAAAGCGGAGTCAAATCCTGTCACATCATCGATGGGCGGGTGGAACACGGATTGCTGCTGGAAGTGCTGACGGATGAGGGTGTGGGAACGTTGATAAAGGCGGGTTAAGGTTGCCTCCGAACAAATTCTCGCCTGGAACGCGTTGCGGGCAAAATCGGAAATTTATTCAGAGATCTTCAGGATCGGCTCGATTATGAAGGTTTACATACGGCGCAATGCGCTTCGCTTATTGCGCCCTACTTCTTACCGCAAGCCGCTTGCAGACAGATCAATCTGTATTGATCTCACCTTTGCTATCTAAACTTATGATGGAATTGCTACAAAGGTGAGATGTAGTATGAGAATTCCATCGATACTATTGCCATATCTGATTATTGCGCATGCCGTCCAAAAAGCCGGTGTCGCGCCCCTGCCGGCAACATCGGGGGCTTGTGCAGAGTTCATAAATTGAATTAACGTGTTATCGAATCGAGGTTTCATGCCTGCTAAATCCGGTGAAAGAAAAGATCAAATCCTGCGGGTTCTCGCGCAAATGCTGGAAGAGCCCCGTCCGGTGAAAATCACCACAGCGGCGCTGGCGGTCAAACTGGATGTTTCCGAGGCGGCGTTATACCGGCATTTTGCCAGCAAGGCTCAGATGTTCGAGGGCTTGATCGAGTTCATTGAAGCCACCCTGTTCAGTCTTATCAATAGGCTGACAGCGGAGGAGAAAAGCGCTATGCGGCAAATCGAAGGGATATTGTCGCTATTACTTGGTTTTGCGCAGAAAAATCCGGGTATGACCCGAGTGCTGACCGGCGACGCGTTGATAAACGAGAATGACCGCCTGCAGCTACGCATCAATCAATTGCATGACCGGCTTGAGGCGACGTTGAAACAGGCGCTGCGCTTCGCCGTCAGCGAAGGGGAAATCGCGGCCAATCTGGATATCTCCGCTCAGGCGAACCTGCTGATGTGTTATGTAGCAGGGCGCTGGCACCAGTTCGCCAAAAGTGGCTTCAAGCGCGACCCGATGGAATATTGGGAAGCGCAGCGCAAGGGGCTGCTGTCGTATGCCGTAGCTCAGACATAAGCTGACCGATAATCCTAATCCGGTAGTTGGACGAGGTGAAGCGTGCGGTTTTTGGGGTGCAGGGCGAGGCGCAACGACGCGGAATGGTCGTTCCCATTCCAAGGCGTTGCGAGCAACTCAGTCATGTGCCGCAAAAACTGTGCAATTCACCCCGTAACGGCCTCACCCGGAAGGTGAGCATCAAATAATACGAAATATTGTTATTAATCATAATGCCGATCTATTAAATGAGCGGTCAGCTACCGGATTCAGGATAATGTTCATCGGTACCGCAGACCTTGCAAGACGGATCCTTATTCAGTTTGATAGAGCGCCATTCCATTGACAAGCCATCGAGCAACAGCAAACGGCCATTCAGGGTTTGTCCAATATCAAGCAGGATTTTCAGCGTTTCGGCTGCCTGCACACAACCGATAACACCCACCAGGGGTGCAAATACCCCCATCACCGCACAACGCATATCCTGATCTTCTCCACTCGCGGGAAACAGGCAGTGATAGCAAGGGCTGTGCGCGTGGCGTAGATCAAATACGGCGACTTGTCCATCAAAACGCACCACCGCACCCGATACGAGTGGTTTTTTACGGAGGATACAGACCCGATTGATGGCATACCGGGTAGGAAAGTTGTCGCTCGCATCCACCACCACATCAGCATTCATGATCAGTTGCAGCAGCCTGCTCTCATCCATGCGCTCGTTCAGCGCAATGACATTGACTTCCGGATTGATGCCTGCAAGTGTTTTTTTGGCGGAATGTGATTTGGGGGTGCCGATGCGATCCGTGCTGTGAGCTATTTGCCGCTGAAGATTGGTCAGGTCAACCTTGTCACTGTCGCAAATAGTCAGTTTACCGACCCCGCTCGCGGCAAGGTATAGCGCGACAGGCGAACCTAATCCCCCCGCGCCGACCACAAGCACGTGCGACCGGATTAAAGCTTCCTGCCCCTGTATGCCAATCTGGGGCAACAGAATGTGGCGGCTGTAGCGCAGCAGTTGGTCGTCATTCATTGCTCACAGCGGCGCGGCTGGCAAGGGATCTCTGAGCAGGGACGTGACGGCGGCTTTGGGCGTGGAATGCGGAATAACCAGGGTAGGCAAGAGTATTGATGGAGATGGAGTTCACATACGGCGCCATGCGCCGTATGTGAATCTTCATAATCGAGCCGATCCCGAGGATTTCTGCACGCCCCACAATCAGAGATCGGCGTCGATTAACGGCTCAGTTAACAGCTTTGGCAGAATCAGGGTTCTTGTTCGATGCCGCCGCGCCGCCTTTGAAATAATTCATTGCCTGGGTCAGCAATAAGTCGCCGGGGGAGCCAAATTCCACTGGCGGTTCACGCTTCTTGTTTTTGTTTTCACCGTTATCGGGTTTGGGCGGTTTTACAGCAGGTTTCGGCTCTACTTTCGCCGCCTCGGTTTCAGGTTTGACTTCCTTTGGCTTGCCGTTGGACAGATGCCTGTCCAGATCGGATTCACGCAAGCGCTCGGTTTCATCTTTCGCCGATTCATCAAGGATATCCGGCGTGATTCCCTTGGCCTGGATGGATTGTCCGTTGGGCGTGTAGTAGCGGGCGGTGGTGAGCTTGATAGCGGTGTTGTTGCCCAGTGGCAGTATGGTTTGTACCGATCCCTTACCAAAAGTCTGCGTGCCCATTACTATGGAACGTTTATGATCCTGCAAGGCACCCGCCACGATTTCCGAAGCGGAAGCCGAACCCCCATTTACGAGCGTAATCATTGGCACGGTTTTGATCGCGGCCGGCAATCGTTTCAGATAGTCGCTTTTCGTATCGCGCAGGTAGAATTCAGGGCTGGCTTTCAGCTTCATCTTAGCGTCATCGGTACGGCCATCGGTATAAACTACCAGCGAATTTTGCGGCAGGAAGGCGGCGGAAACCGCAACCGCGCCATTCAGCAAGCCGCCGGGGTCGTTACGCAGATCCAGCACCAACCCCTTCATCGGCACGGTGCTTTCCTTGAATAATTTATCTATGGCCTTAACGAGGTTTTCACCGGTCTGTTCCTGGAACTGTGTGATGCGTATATATGCATAACCGGGCTCGATCATCTTCGACTTGACGCTCTGGATCTTGATGACGGCGCGTATCAAAGAGAACACCAGCGGCTTGGGCTCGCCCTTGCGCAACACGGTGAGGGTAATAGGCGTATTGGGTTTGCCGCGCATGCGCTTGATGGCATCGGTGAGCGACAGGCCCTTGACCGCGGTTTCGTCGAGCTTGATGATAAGATCGCCAGGCTTGATGCCGGCGCGAAATGCGGGCGTATCTTCGATCGGCGAGATGACTTTGACAAACCCGTCTTCCATGCTGACCTCAATGCCTAATCCGCCAAATTCACCCTGCGTGCCAATTTGCAATTCCTTGAAGGCGTCCGTGTCCAGATAGGCGGAATGGGGATCAAGGCCGGTCAGCATCCCATTGATGGCTTCGGTGATGAGTTTCTTGTCTTCCACTGGTTCAACGTAATCGCTTTTAATGCGGCCGAATACTTCGGTGAACGCACGCAACTCCTCAACTGGAAGCGGACGCAGGACTTCCGTGGCTTCTTTATTCGCGACAGCAGAAAAATTGAGGCTTAACATCACACCGGCGATCGCGCCGAAAATAATCAAGCCGAATTGCCGCATCTTGTTACCCATTAAACTCTCTCCACACGTGTCAATTTTGTTACGTTGTTCATTTTATTCTTACCCAGTTCAAAGGGTCAAACGGTTTGCCCTGATGGCGTAGTTCAAAGTATAAACCGGAATCGGAGTTGCCGCCGCTGTTTCCCACTGTCGCGATGGTATCGCCACCGCGAACGGCATCTCCCACCTGTTTATGGATGGTTTCATTGTTGCCATAGAGACTCATATAGCTGCCGCCGTGGTCCACAATCATAAGATTGCCGAATCCTCTCAGCCAGTCGGCGAAAACCACACGACCGCCCGCAATGGCTTTTACCTCCGCGCCGCTTGCTGAACGTATGAATAGCCCCTTCCAGGTCACACCGCCATCAACACGTGGACTACCGAAACGGTTGGCAAGTTCCCCGCGTACCGGCAAACTCAGGCGGCCTTTCAACGCCGAGAACGGATTTCCATCCGTCGATGCGTCAGGTAGTCTGTTATTATTCAGGGACCCGGTGCGGGACTCGGTACGTTTTTTGCGCGCGAGCATTTTGGCGATTTTTTCCACCAGACGGGAGAGGCGCGCTTCGTCTTGCCTGAGTTTGCCGATTTCGCGCCGCTGCTGATCGGCCTGCATCGAAATTTCGGAAAGCAGTTTTTTGTGTTCGGTCTTTTTCTGTTCAAGTTGCTTTTTGTATTCGGCCTGCTTAGCCTGGATCGTTGCGATTTCCAGGCTTTTCTCGCGGCTTTCCCGGGTGAGCGCATCAAGTTGTTGAAAATTTGAGCGCAGGACATTTATACCGTCCGCCCGGGCTCGGGAGAGATAGCCGTAATAATGCAGATTGCGTGCAATCTGATTGGGATCCTGCTGGTTAAATAAAAGACTCAGATACTCTTTTTCTCCACCACCACCTATATATTGTCTATAGAGCAATTTACTTAGCTGCGACTGTTGCGCTTCGATATCGCTGGCGACTTGCCTGGATTGTGTATGCAACTGGCTGAGCCTGTCATTGGCTTTGTCCCGCGCACGGGTAAGTGCAAACAATTTGTGGTTGGCAGCACTGATAGCCTGCTCCGATTCGCGCAGTGCGTCCGCTGCTTCTGATTTCGACTCCTCCGTGCCTGCGAGTTCTTTCTGTAATGCTTCAATTCGACCGCGCAGTTGCTTCAGGTCTTCGTTATCAACCTTGGGAGCGGCATGAAGTGGATACGACAGGATCAGTACACAAGCCGCGATGAGCCTGCAGACCGTATTCAACCATGAGCTAATGCCGATCAAGTGTGAAATTTTCAAACGTGTCTAGAAGCTCTTTGCCGAAAGAAGTCATATTCCGTTACGATGATAGGGAAGAAACCCGTTGAACGATGGGGATTACCGCATGCCGGCACGAGTTGAACCCAGATAATCCATTAGGCGGCTTCCGAGCCTACGCGAGTGCTGGCGGTCAGTTTGCGGCCATTTTAGCCGCTTGCTCGGCGTCCATAGACCAAGCTATGGACTTCTCCCAACCGGCAAAACTGTCTCGCAACCTGCCTCGCCATCATCTCGCGTCCTAATGGATTATCTGGGTTTAATAAGCGTGAACTCATGATAACGGTGATATTTTTCCCTGGTTTGCCACGACCTGCATGGCTTGTTCGATCTGTGCCCGATCACCGAGATAATAATTTCGGAGCGGTTTCAGATTGTCATCAAGCTCGTACACCAGCGGAACTCCCGTGGGAATATTAAGTTCCAGGACATCCTGATTGGAAAGATTGTCGAGATACTTGACGAGCGCGCGCAGTGAATTGCCATGCGCTGTAATGAGCACGCGTTGCCCGGATTGCACCTGTGGCGCAATGGTGTTGTTCCAGTAAGGCAGGAATCTCGCCACGGTATCCTCAAGGCACTCGGTTAGCGGGATATCTTGATTGGCTAACTCCCGGTAACGAGGGTCGAATCCAGGATTGCGATCATCCTCAGGCATGAGCGCGGGCGGCCGGATGTTGTAGCTGCGCCGCCAGATTTGTACCTGTTCCTCACCATATTCGAGCGCTGTTTCGGTTTTGTTCAGGCCTTGCAGCGCACCGTAGTGCCGCTCATTCAACCGCCATGACAGATTAATGGGAATCCACATCTGATCCATCTCATCCAGCGCGATCCATAGCGTGCGTATGGCGCGTTTCAATACCGACGTGTAGGCTACATCGAACGTAAACCCGTTTTCCCGCAATACCCGGCCGGAATTTCTGGCTTCCTCCAGACCTTTTGGCGATAAATCCACATCTGTCCAGCCAGTGAAACGATTCTCCTTATTCCAGGTGCTTTCTCCATGCCTCAGGAGAATAAGTTTTTTCATGTTGTTCTTTATAAAAAGGATGAGATTTTCCGCAAAGCGATTTGAAATACCGTTGTATTTTATTATATTTTGGCCGCGGCCGCAGCATTCAGGAAATATATGAGTATTTTCAATCTGTTATATATGA
>JBKJYB010000052.1:0-2620 GCA_046716045.1 Nitrosospira sp. | reverse complement strand
GTAAACAGCGCATTAATGAGACGGATAACCGGCGCATCATCCTGGCTTTCGAGCAGGTCTTCAACTTTTGGTAGTTCCTGAAGCAATCTGGAGAGGTCTATATCCTGCGTGAGATCGCCGGTAAGCGCGGCGGTACCGGCGGCCGCGCCGTTATATAGCGTGGAGACAAGCTCATCGAACTCGACGGTGCCGATCCGGCGCGCATGCAGGGGCACGCCAAGAACACGGCGCAATTCCGCCAATGAACCGGCGCGGGCGCCGTTACGGACAGCCACCTCCGCCAGACCGTTGTCGACGGACGTCACGACGACGCCGCTGGTCTTGACAAACGCATAGGGGACCATATCTGAGGAAGTCATGGGAGATGAAGTTTTTATCGTTTTATACCGGGTCCTGTTCCATCGGGGACGTCAACCTCATCAGGTACCGCGGGGACTTTCGGTGGACGCGGCGGCAGACTGGGTGATTCCATGTCCGGAAGGATAGGATGAGGTTTGGGTTTGGCTTTCTTCTGATCGCTCAGAACCCGGTCATATTGTGCGCTGGTAAGCGGTTCGGCGTTCTCGCCATCGCGAATCAGTGTCGGACGCAGGAATACCATCAGATTGGTTTTATTGCGCGAGCGCTTGTTGTAGCTGAATAGATGGCCGACCCATGGGATCTCTCCAACCAGCGGAAGCCTTTCGACCGTGTCGTTAACCGTTTCCTGTATCAAGCCACCGAGCACGATAATTTGACCGTCGTCGACCAGCACTGTCGACTCGATAGAGCGTTTATTCGTAATCAACCCATTGGTTGCGTTGATCGTACCGGGAACAACGCTGGATACCTCCTGAAAAATCTGCACGCGAACAGTACCCCCTTCGGAGATGAGCGGCTTGATTCTCAGCGATAACCCGACGTCCTGGCGCGTGACGGTCTGAAACGGCGATGATACGGCGCCGCCCACGGGCGGAATAAACTGGCCGGTGGGAATCGGTACGTTTTGACCGATGACAATCCTGGCTTCCTCATTATTCAGCGTGAGTAATGTCGGGGTTGAGAGAATGTTGGCATTAGCATCCGTTTCCAGTGCGCGGATAAGCCCATGCAGGTTGATTACGGGCCCGATGCCGGGGATGGCGGTAACAAGACCTTTCATAATCCCGATGGTCAGGCCAGGCCCCGCATTGGCAAGCGGATTCTGAGCAACAGAGAGAATATTTCCGCCACCGGCGACTCCCGTATTAAAACTGGTGCCGCCAACGACCTGTGTGCCGCTCTGGCTACTGTCGATTAGGTTCTGCCACTGAATCCCGAATTCCGCGGCCCGGTCGGCGGTAATCTCCGCAATCAGCGCCTCGATATATACTTGCACGCGGCGCACATCGAGCTTTTCTATCACCGCGCGCAAATTGTTGTAGATCGCATCTGGCGCGGTAATAATGATCGAGTTGGTGGCCGCATCCGCCTGAATGATGCTTTGCATCATGGAAGAGCCGGCGGTTTGCGTTTGCATCGGGGCTGGCGTCATCGCCGAGGTGGCGGAAACCGTACCCGCGGAGAAGCCCGAAGGGGGGTTAGAGGCGCCGGTGGAGCCGCCAGGGGATGAAGTGCCAAAGGCCGAGCCGCTTGTTTGGCCCGCTCCCCCGGATGGTGAAGCTGATGGCGATGGCGTGGTGTGGTGATAGATCGCCCGCAAGGTTTCGGCAAGTTTCACCGCGTCGGCATTTTTCAAAAAAACAACGTGTATATTACCCCCCGCGCTGGTGGGTAAATCCAGTATTGCCACTAATTGGCGCATCCGGTTAAGCGCCGCCGGATCTCCCGAACGCGCCAGCAGCGTGTTCGAGCGGGCATCCGACGACCATAAAGCGTTGGACCGCCCCTCCTCCAGACTCCGCTGAGGCCTGGGCTTGCGCTGCTTCCGCAAACAGGCGATTGACCGTTTGTGCGACATCAATCGCCGAAGCATGCTGAAGCGATATGGAGATCGGATCGGTTCCGCTGGGTTGATCGACCGCATTGATGATTTTTTCCAGGCGCTGCAGGTTGCTTGCGTAATCGGTGATAATCAGCGTATTGCTGTTCTGGTTGGCGGTAATGCTGTTGTTGGGAGCGATCAACGGACGCAGTACGGGAACCATTTGTATCGCCGACTCGTATTCCAGCGTGAATACCTGTGTCTGGATCCGGTCGCCGGCGGCGGGGCGCTTATCGTTCGGGCCAAGAGTGGGGCTCTGGTAAAGTTTGGCATCGCTCTCGGGAACAATTTTGATGACGCCATAATCCTCAATCGCGGCATAACCGTGCAGCCGCAATGCGGACAGGAATACATCATATACCAATGAACTGGGCATCGGCTTTGCAGAAACAATATTGATTGTGCCCTTGACGCGCGGATCAAGCATGAAGTTCTTCCGGGTTATTTCGCTCACGGCTTTTACCACGCCTTCAATCTCGGCGTTGACGAAGTTGAGCGTAACAACATCCGCGTCCGCGGGAGCCGTGAATTTGTTAGTGCGTAAGGCATTCGTTTCCGGAATAGCGGCCGCCGGGCCGGTTATTCGATCCGGTCTTGCTCCACCTCCGCCGCCTGGCGGCTCTGTAATTACTGTATCGGCAGACTCGGCCTGACCGA
>JBKJYB010000051.1:0-17241 GCA_046716045.1 Nitrosospira sp. | reverse complement strand
GGAACAGTAGCTGCCGCAACCGAAGGTTTTTTGCTGGGTATCCCTTCTCTCGCCATTTCTCTCGCCAGTTTTTCCGCCGGAAATTTTGCTACCGCCGCACGTATCGCAACAGAAATGGTGCAACGTTTTGAAGGTGACAAACTCCACGGGCCGGTATTGCTCAACGTCAATGTACCCGATGTTCCCTATGACGAATTACAAGGCATAGAGGTAACCCGGCTTGGCCGCCGCCACAAGGCCGAAGCGGTAGTCAAATCTCAAAGCCCGCGGGGCGAAACAGTCTATTGGGTAGGTGCCGCGGGCCCCGCCCAGGATGCCGGCGAAGGTACGGATTTTCTTGCGATCGAGTGTAAGCGCGTATCGGTAACACCGTTACAAATCGACCTGACCCGATATGGGCAGTTGGATGCGGTAAAACAGTGGCTGAAGTAGCAGTAAAGCATCTTACATTGTGCTGCATGGTTAAAAACCATCTGTTCAAGTTCAAGGTATTTTAGTTTGAACACTCATCATTCCGGAATCGGCATGACTTCGCAGCGTACCCGTGTACGCATGATCGAGCGTCTGCGCAAGCAGGGTATCGTCGATGAAGTGGTTCTGGCGGCGATGAACGCGGTTCCTCGTCACATCTTTATTGAAGAAGTCCTGGCCAGTCGCGCCTATGATGATATTGCCCTGCCGATCAATTTCGGGCAGACCATTTCCAGTCCATTTATTGTAGCGCGTATGAGCGAGCTGCTACGCGGAGGCGCCAGCCTCGGCAAAGTACTTGAAATCGGCTCGGGCTGCGGCTACCAGACAGCCATACTGGCACAGCTTGCACGCGAAGTATATTCGATCGAACGCATCGGGCCATTGCTGACCCGCACCCGCGCCCGCCTACGGGAACTACGTCTCAGCAATGTTCGCCTGAAGCATGCCGATGGCCTGCTCGGACTGTCGGAGTTCGCGCCGTTTGACGGCATTATTCTCACCGCCGCGACCGCGCATATCCCTCCGTCATTGCTTGAGCAATTAGCGGTTGGCGGTAGAATGGTTTTTCCTAAAGGAAGTCAGGAGCAATTTCTGTGCGTTATCGAACATAATTCGGAGGGCTACACTGAGACAATACTGGATGAGGTCAGGTTCGTACCGATGCTGCCGGGTATCTTGAAAGGTTAGCATGCAAAACCAAGAGATAAGGAATGATAGGTAAAGGAATCAGGCGGGATTTTTCGAACAATGGCGAACTACCTCTGGCGATTATCATGAGTTTCAGGCTTGCATCCCCTCAAGGGAGGTCTTTTTCTTCGGTATGTTATCGTTTACCCCTCATTCTTTTACTGCTGATTGCAGGCTGTGAGTCTACTCCGCACCGCGCACCGGTGATCGACGGTGCCACGATAGCGTCTCAAGAGGGTGTGAGCAAAATGGGTACAGGAGCGGAAGCAGCGGATCAGCGCCCCGATTTCTATGTCGTACAAAAAGGGGACACGTTCTACAGCATAGCGCGGAGCCACGGCATTGATCTGAAGGATTTGGCGGAGTGGAATAACATCCAGGATCCTGGCGCCATCCATATCGGTCAACAACTCACGTTATCTTCGCCATCTCGCCTGTCACAACCCTCTCTGTTTGCGCTTCCTCAGCCGGTGCCACCATCGACAGCTGCCATGGCGGCGCCTAATACCGTACCATCACTCGAAGAAAAACCGGGAATTAATACCGATAAACTTAAAGTTGAACCCAAGGCATTCAAGCTGCCATATTCGGAACAAGCCATAGCCCAGTCGAAGGGATTGGCGCCCGTCCCCCCAATAGTTGTTGCAAAGGTTGCTCCGGTGACTGAAAAAAATGCGGGTACCGAAATCAGTCCAATGGCACCCATGGCGCCCGCGGCGGAAGCTATCGATAATGTCGACCGTGTGGAATGGATTTGGCCGGCCAAAGGCAAGGTACTCGAGGGATTTTCGGAAAGTACCAAAGGTATAGATATCGCGGGTAACCCGGGACAACCGGTAGCGGCATCCGCCGCGGGCAAGGTGGTATACAGCGGTGCGGGACTGCGCGGCTATGGCAAGCTCATTATCATCAAGCATAACAATACATATCTTAGCGCCTATGCCCACAACGACAAAATTCTGGTGAAAGAAGGACAAACGGTAGCCAAAGGACAGAAAATCGCTGAAATGGGAAATACCGATACCACCGTGGTAAAACTTCACTTTGAAATTCGCAAGAATGGAAAACCAGTGGATCCACTGAAATACTTACCAGAGTTATCCGGATGAGCCAACGCAACTATTCCGACGATGACGAGCCGCTCGATACGAACCCGGCGGAGTTGGATGATGCCACGCCCGACGTTGTCACAGAAAGGACATCCAATGTTGGAAACGAGACGCTCAGCGACGTCCTGCTGACCGACGTCACCCAGATTTATTTCAACGCGATTGGTCATAATGCCCTATTGAGCGCACGGGAGGAGGCGGTGCTGACACGCCTGGTCAGGCAGAACGATTTCGATGCGCGTCAGAAAATGATCGAGTGCAACCTGCGGTTGGTGGTGAACATCGCCAAGCACTATACCAACCATGGCGTTGCGCTCCTGGATCTGATCGAAGAAGGCAACATGGGGATGATGCACGCGCTGGACAAATTTGACCCGGAACGCGGATTCCGTTTTTCAACCTATGCCACGTGGTGGATACGCCAGAACATTGAACGCTGTATTATGAATCAGTCTCGCACGATCCGGCTGCCGGTGCATGTCATCAAGGACTTGAACATTATTCTGCAGGCGTCCCGCCATCTGGAGGCGCATACCGGCAAGGAACCCAAACCGGAGGATGTTGCGTATTTGCTGGGGCGCCCGGTAAAGGAAGTGCAGCGGATGCTGTCCTTGAACGCAAGCATGATGTCATTGGACGCGCCGCTAGATGTTGACCCGTTGCTGTCCATCGGCGATGTCATGGCGGACGATAACACTCCCGGCCCCGACCTCATGCTGGAACAGTCTGAAATCAAGGATCGTTTGCGAGAGTGGCTTGGCCGGTTGAATGACAAACAACGATATATCATTGAGCAGCGTTACGGACTCAATGGCAATGAAATTCAAACACTGGAGCAGCTGGCGAAGCATCTTGATCTTACCCGCGAACGCGTACGGCAGATTCAGCTGGAAGCGCTGCAAACATTGCGTGTGATATTAAGGGGTGATGGCGTATCGAGGGATGGGGTATTTTAGGATGTGCGGACTCTATTCGCCAGCGCCGGCAATGGGTTTTGAACCGCTTTGGCTCCTCTTGAACTCGCGTTGAATCTCTAATTGAAAAACTTATCACATTGTTATATGTTTAAAGTGTGTATATAATTATAAATAGTGGTGGCCATTCGTAACACCACAATCTGTATGAACAGGTCTTTTTAACCAACGGCCGCAATTCGTTCTTGCGGTGAATTATTGCCATAAATCAATTATGAATATGTCACAACCAGAGTTTGCAGCACCTAATCCCGATCTTTGCACCGAGGAGGAAATTTCACAGCTGGTTCACGCCTTTTATACCAGGGCGAGAAAAGATCCGTTGCTGGGTCCGATCTTTGAAGGACATGTTACCGACTGGGACGCGCATTTTGTGCAGATGATCAATTTCTGGTCAATGAAACTGCGTGGAACCAGCCATTTCCGGGGTGCCCCCATGCCAAAGCACGTAGCCCTGCCGGGGCTTACTCCCGAATTGTTCGAACGGTGGCTGCAACTTTTCCGGCAAACTACGAGCGAGATGGAGAATCCGGTTTTGCAATTCAACGCGGATACGCTGGCATTGCATATCGGCGGCAGATTGTGGTTAAGATATCAAATGGAGCGCTACCCGGATAAGCAACTGGTTGATCTTCACGGAGCGTAGTTGCACGGCCGGTGAGAGTCGCTTCGAGGGGGCAGCGAAGCGTCTTATTTGAGCATTACGCCAGTGCATGTTAGTCCTGGTTTATTGCGCTCGGCTCCATATATATGAGCTCCCAAAGATGTCCGTCCAGGTCCTCGAAGCCATGCTGGTACATAAAGCCATAGTCCCCGGAGTCCATTGGGGTGGCTCCGCCAGCGGCGACGGCCTTGCGAACCATATCATCGACTTCATCCCGGCTCTCGCAAGACAAGCAAACGAGAACCTCCGTGCTTTTCGTGGCATCGCAAATTTCTTTGGGAGTAAAAGTCTCAAATTTTTCCCGCGTCAATAGCATGATGAATATGTCCTCGCTCACAATCATGCAAGTGGCGGTTTCGTCGGTAAATTGGGCGTTGAAAGTGAAGCCGAGTTTGGTAAAAAACTCCACAGATTTATTAAGATTGCTGACTGGTAGATTCACAAAAATTTTGGTAGCCATGGTTTTTCCTTTTAAAAGTTCATTGCACGATAAAGTATCAGCAACACAGCGTTAACGACAAGCTCACCTGTCGGCGCGGGCGCGGCAAGCGTCGGTTGCCGTGCGAAACCGGTGTTGTGTTCCCGATCAGGCACAGCGTCTTGTCAGGCGTTTGACGCCCGCAATTTTGATAAGCCTTGCCGCACCCGGCCGGTCCGATCAAAGTTGGGAACACTTTGGTGCTATGTCTTCCGCCGATAACTTGCCGTCATGAATTGACGCCATTCTCCGTCATCGCCCAGCATGTGTGACGTCAGTACCCGGTGGTCGTGGCTCTTTACCTCAATTACGTCCTTGTATTTCGCCAGCTTTCCCTCCTCCGTGAAGGTCGGGCCCTCGGTGTTGAGCGTCAGCACCTTTTCCTCCGCGTCCAGCGAACCGGCGTACACCCATAGGTGGGTCATCATCGATCCCACCCAGGTTCCCAGGTACTGTTTCTTCTGCGGGTCATAGCCAAGCGTCATCAACGTTGCCGCCATGCCTCCGTCAGGCATTTCGCCGTGACCCTCGCACAGCACCCAGAGACCGCCGAGCGAACGCACGTTCTCCGATCCCGCAAATTTCTCCGGCGGTTGGCCGGGTCCCATCGAACACTCGGACTCATAGTTCCATTCACCTAAAAGCTGCCGCAGCCACTCATGCTCTTTCTGTGGTTCTACCTTCATTGTCGTCTCCTATGTCTTCGTATTATCGGAATTTCGTTATCGGTCGATGTGCTTGATCCAGTTTTTCGTTTGACTGCTTCGGTTCATCGCAGATGCTAATCAGCCGGCAGGCCCGCGATCTCTATCACCGGCCGGATCTCGACGGTGCCCTTGCGCACCATGGGAATTCTTGCGGCGATGCCAATCGCCTCGTCGAGATCCCTGGCGTCGATCAGAAAGTAGCCGCCCAGTTGTTCGCGCGTTTCCGCGAACGGACCGTCTGTCACGAGCCGTTTGCCCTCACGCACCCGCACGCTGGTTGCCGTTGCCGTCGGGTACAAGGGATTGGCGGCCAGATACTGTCCGTTCGATTTGATCTGTTGCGCGAGCTGGGTGGACTCCACGTAGCATGCTTCCCGTTCAGACTCACTCAACGCGGTTTCGTCACCGTAAATCAGCAACATGTATTTCATGTGTGCCTCCATTGTAAAGCTGTCGGCCCAGGGCCGCGAAAGCTTGAAAATTAGCAGCAGCCGGAGGCTGCATTGCGGTTGAACGCAAGGTCAGGCTATATATAATGTCCATCCGATATCCGCTGTGCAATCGGCTCACGCTTGGTGCGCTCCGCAATAAGCCTCCATTCTGCTTTGGAACTCGCTCGGATCAACATCTTCAATGTGCGTGGCGATTAGCCAGTGATGGCCAAAAGGATCGACCACCTTGCCCATGCGATCTCCCCAAAATTGATTTGCGAGAGGCATCGTTTCTTTGGCTCCGGCCTTGATTGCGTCGGAAAACGTGGCGTCGGCATCGGTAACATAGAGATGCAGTGTTACTGGACTACCACCCAGTGTTTCAGGACACGTAGAAGCACATTCTGGATTCTCATCCGAAATCATGAATATCGAATCGCCGATTTTGAATTCGTCGTGAGCTATTTTTCCATCCGGCGTATTAAGCCGGAACAACTCGGTGGCTCCAAAAGCTTTTTTGTAGAACTCAATTGCATCCGAAGCTCCCCGGACCGTCAGGTATGCGGTAAGCGTGTGGTAACCGTCTGGTACGGGTTTGATTTTTGTGGCCATGATCATTCTCCTTTCAAGGTTTAATGTTTAACCCAGATAATCCATTAGGCGGCTCTCCGAGCCTACCCGAGTGCTGACGGTCAGTTTGCGGCCATTTTCGCCGCTTGCTCGGCGTCCATAGACCAAGCTATGGACTTCTCCCAACCAACAAAACTGTCTCGCAACCTGCCTGGCCATCCTCTCGCGTCCTAGTGGATTATCTGAGTTAAATACTTTTGCTGATTGATATTTTTGTCGTGGTTCAGTATAGTACCGACCTCTCAACCTTGCCCCACCGGGTTCGCATCTCGGGGGGCTCTACCCATAAGGAGACTGCATGCGACATTACGAAATCATTTTCATTGTCCACCCCGACCAGAGCGAGCAAGTGCCCGCTATGATCGAGCGGTATCGTGGCATAGTAACCGCAAAAAACGGCCAGATTCATCGCCTGGAAGATTGGGGGCGCCGTCAGCTTGCCTATTTGATTCAGAAGGTTCACAAGGCGCATTATGTCCTGATGAATATTGAATGCGATCAGGAAACTCGTGACGAGCTGGATCATGCGTTCAAATTCAACGATGCGATACTACGCCATCTAACCATTAAAATGGATGGTCCGGTGACCGCGGCTTCACCGATGATGCGCGAAGAGAAAGCAAGGTCAGCAACGCCGGCGGCGGATGACCTCAGAGAAACTACTCTGGTGACGTGAGGCCGGACAAGTTAATTGAATTGCAACCAGACTGTAATTTGCGGCAAGATTATCGAAATAGGTGGTCTGCGTTACACACCAGCTGGAGTGGCCGTGGCAGAATTCAAGATCAGCCACATCTCGCGCCAAATCGAAGCGGGTAAGCCGCGCCAGGTAGAATGTGAAATTTCTGCGGTTGCGTTAGCGCAGATGGCTGAAACCATTGCCGGTATAGCACTTGGTACCAAGGTGAAGTCGATCGGTTTTTTGGCAAAAAAGAGCCGAATGAGTTTGCAATTGGTGTTACATGTAAACAACGTAGATCTCATTTAATGAGAAACAGGAAAAAGTATTATGGCTCGTTTTACTACTAGACGTAAAGATAGCAAGGACAAAGAGAAAGACAAGAAGGCCAATCGCCCCTTGTTCAAGCGCAGGAAGTTCTGCCGTTTCACCGCAGAGGGTATTCAGACGGTGGACTATAAGGATATCGAAATATTGAAAGATTTCATCAACGAAAATGGCAGAATCATTCCCGCCCGCATTACTGGCACCAAATCACGTTATCAGCGCCAGTTGGGCATTGCCATTGAGCGTGCGCGTTTTCTCGCACTGCTTCCTTACACTGATTTGCATTGAGGAGCGATAACATGCAGATCATACTGATGGAAAAAGTTGTCAACCTCGGCCAGTTGGGTGATGTTGTCAAGGTAAGAAATGGTTATGCGCGGAATTTTCTGATCCCGCAAGGCAAGGCAAAGCGGGCGACGCCGGCCGCCATTGCGGAGTTTGATGCAAAACGCGCCGAATTGGAAAAAACGCAGGCGGAAATTCTGGCCGGTGCTCAGGCCCAGGCGGCAAAACTGGACGGATTAATGGTGCAAATTACCCAGAAAGCCGGAGTGGATGGTAAGCTGTTCGGTTCGGTCACTAACGCTGATATCGAGGAAGCGCTCAAGGCCCAGGGTTTTGAGATTGAACGGTCAATGATACGTATGCCGCAAGGATCATTAAAGCAGGTGGGCGACTATCCGTTGGCTATTGCGTTGCATAGTGACGTATTGGCGCATATCGTCGTATCAGTCCTGGGTGAAACAGCTTCCTGAGTGTAAGCAACTTTTCATTCGGGCAAATAAAAAAGGGCTGTTAACAGCCCTTTTTTATTTTTTCTATGCCGCTGAGGCCTAGCCCGCCGGGCTTGAAGGAAATCGGCTGCGAAAGTGTCTGGCCGGACCATATTTCGTCGCTTTTTCGACCAATAGAATGACTATTGGCCTCCAGAATCGTCAAAATCTGTCCTCGCCCCAGTCATTTTTTCGCTTCGATTTTTCAAGCCCGATAGGCTGCGAGTGGTAGAATCTTTCAGATACTTGTAACGTCATCCGGATTCCATGGCTCAATTCCTCACCGCAGCCACCAACGACCAGTCGCTTGAATCCTACAAAATGCCACCGCATTCGGTTGAAGCGGAGCAGTCTGTACTGGGTGGACTAATGCTGGACAATCATGCCTGGGATAAGGTGGCTGACGTCATCACCGAGGATGATTTTTACCGGCAGGATCACCGCCTCATTTACCGGCATATTTGCAAGCTGGTCGAGCACAGCAAACCAGCGGACGTAGTGACCGTCGCAGAGTCGCTTGAACTGTCGGCGGAACTGCAAAATGTGGGCGGATTAGCCTATGTTGGCGTGATGGTTCAAAATACGCCATCCGCAGCCAACATTCGCCGCTATGCGGAGATCGTGCGGGAGCGGGCGGTGATGCGCCGGCTGGCTCAAGTCGGATCGGAGATTGCCGAATCATCCTATAATCCCGCGGGGCGGTCCGCCGCGGATCTGCTGGATGAAGCCGAAGCCCGGGTGTTCGAAATAGCCGAGGCGGGGGCGCGGGGAAAGCAAGGCTTTGTCGATATCCAACCACTCCTGAAGCAAGTTGTGGAACGTATCGAGACGCTCTACAATCAGGACAATCCTAGTGATGTGACAGGCATTGCTACCGGTTTCCATGATCTCGATCAGAAAACCTCGGGTTTTCAGCCCGGTGACTTGATCATTGTCGCTGGCAGGCCATCCATGGGTAAAACCGCATTCTCGCTTAATATAGCTGAACATGTGGCGTTGGAGCTGGAAAAGCCAGTGGCCGTATTCAGTATGGAAATGGGGGGAGCACAGCTCGCGATGCGGATGCTGGGTTCGGTGGGCCGGCTGGATCAGCACAAGGTACGTACCGGGCGCTTGCAGGACGAAGACTGGTCCAAGCTAACCCATGCCTTGGGCAAGTTGAGTGACGCCCCCTTGTTTATAGATGAAAGTGCTGCCTTGAACGCATTGGAACTCAGGGCGCGGGCACGACGGCTTTACCGTCAGCACGGTGGACTGGGGTTGATTGTGGTGGATTATTTACAGCTAATGTCCGCCAGTGGCCAAGGCGAGAATCGTGCCACCGAGATTTCGGAAATCTCCCGTTCTCTGAAAGCACTGGCAAAAGAACTGCAGGTACCCGTAGTCGCATTATCGCAATTGAATCGCAGCCTGGAGCAACGCCCGAACAAGCGCCCGGTCATGTCGGATTTGCGTGAGTCAGGCGCCATCGAGCAGGATGCGGATTTAATTCTGTTTATCTACCGTGATGAAGTCTACAACCCCGATACGCAGGACAAGGGGATCGCCGAAATCATTATCGGTAAGCAGCGTAATGGCCCCATAGGTAAAGTTGAACTCACCTTCCTCGGCGAATATACAAGATTTGAGAGTTATGCCAAAGCCGGGCATTACTAGAAATCCATATTCGCGAGCATCTGTTTCGCGAATTACCTGCCTACCGTGCCGCGCCGCAATACTTCGTTACGCCTGGAAAATATTTTCTTGCCTATCAATGGCCTGTCTTGCACGTTGCATACCGTCTTATAATACTTCCGCCGCGTAATCCGCCAACCTGGAACGCTCTCCACGCTGTAACGTCACGTGTCCGTTGTGATCCCATCCCTTGAAACGATCAACCACGTAGGTCAACCCCGAACTTCCCTCGGACAAATAAGGCGTGTCTATTTGTGCGATGTTGCCCAGACAGACTACCTTGGTGGCAGGACCGGCCCGTGTGATGAGTGTTTTCATCTGTTTGGGCGTGAGATTCTGCGCCTCATCGATTATCAGAAACTTGTTGATGAAAGTGCGGCCACGCATAAAATTGAGTGATTTTATCTTGATACGTGAGCGAATCAGGTCACGTGTGGCGGCTCGCCCCCATTCGCCGGCGTCGTTGTCGGTCTTGTTGAGTACATCCAGATTATCTTCCAGCGCACCCATCCACGGTGTCATCTTTTCTTCTTCGGTACCGGGTAGAAAGCCGATATCCTCACCCACCGGCACGGTTACACGGGTCATGATGATTTCCGAATAAACCTTGTACTCAAGTGTCTGCATCAGGCCAGCGGCCAGCGTCAGCAACGTTTTACCGGTACCGGCCTGCCCCAATAGCGTGACAAAATCCACTTCCGGGTTCATCAGCAGATTGAGCGCAAAATTCTGCTCACGGTTGCGCGCCGTGATGCCCCAGATGTTGTTTTTCTGGTGAGTGTAGTCCTTGAGTGTTTGCAGAACGGCAGTCTTGCCGCTACGCTCCTTGACCAGGGCGTAGAATGGCTTGTCGTGTTCCAGATAAACAAACTGATTGATCAGGAAATTGGTGCAAAGCGGGCCGCTTACGCGATAAAACGTGTGTCCGGATTGTTGCCATGACTCCATTTCCTTACCGTGCCTGTCCCAGAAATCCGCCGGTAGTTCCTGAATGCCGGAATAGAGGAGATCAGTGTCTTCCAGCACCTTATCGTTAAAATAATCTTCCGCCGCCAGCCCGAGCGCACGCGCCTTGATGCGCATGTTAATGTCTTTGGAAACCAGCGCGACGCCGCGGTTGAGGCAGGTCTCATGCAAAAATTTCACCACGCCGATGATCTGATTGTCGGCACTGCCACTCGCCAGCCGCACCGGTAGAACGCTACTGATCGCCTGGGTCTGGAGGAACAACCGCCCGGTCGCGTTCTTGTTGCCATGCGATTCCAGCGAAATGCCCTCGTCAATGTCGGCTATCGCGCTGCTTACGATCTCATCCAGGAAACGGCTTGTCTGACGGGCGTTACGCGCCACTTCCGACATTCCTTTCTTGTTGTTGTCGAGTTCTTCGAGCGTCACCATGGGGATATAAATGTCGTGTTCCTCGAAGTGGAACAGACTGGTGGGGTCGTGCATCAGCACATTGCTGTCGAGTACAAATAGCTTGGGGTTAGCCCGTAAACGGGTGACTGTGGTAAGGGGAGAAGCCGATTTTCTGGGGCTCATGACTCCTCTCTGGGCAAGGTTTTCACGAACTCAAGCACTTCTTGAACATGGCCGGGAACCTTGACTCCCCGCCATTCCCTCTGCAACGTTCCTTTCGCGTCCAGCACAAAAGTACTGCGCTCTATGCCACGAACCTGCTTGCCGTACATATTTTTCATCTTCATGACATCGAACAATTTGCAGACAGCTTCATCACTGTCGCTCAATAGCTCGAAGGGGAAATTCATCTTCGTCTTGAAGTTCTCGTGCGATTTAATGTTGTCGCGCGAGATGCCCACAATGTCACAGTCGAGTTTGGCGAATTCGCTGTAAGCGTCACGGAACTGCTGGCCCTCAGTGGTACAGCCTGGCGTGTCATCTTTGGGATAAAAATAAATCACCAAGTTTTTTCCGGAGACTTTGGATAGGCTGAATACCTTGTTGCCGGTGGAAGGAAGCTCAAAATCGGGAATGGGCTGAGTTAACATGGGGAGAGCCTCATTTTGAATGACTCGTAAAAAGATTCACTTGTAAATTTTCTTCATTTTGCATGGTAACAAAAAGAAGGCATAAAGCAAATCAACCATTACGCCAGGAAGGAGGAGTGCTTGCGGAAGGTCTACGAGGTGTAGCCGGTGTCGTGCCAAAGAAGTCGATTGCAGGCAGACTACAGGACCGAACTACCCAATACTTGCCCCCGCATCGCATCTGCCCAGCAATTGGGGGTTTCGAACAAGCGCACCTGCTCCAGTCTGAGATGATTTCCGTAGCTATCCTGATAGGCTGTATCAAGTATGCGGAATGCGGCGATTGCGAGATTTTCCGCTGTGGGGGGTACGTCCAGCACTACTGTCTTGTGTTCGTCCAGAGATTGAAGAAATTGCATTACCGCTACGTCTTCCGAATATACCAGGAAAGCGTGATCCCATTTGTCTACCAGTACAGCGCTTGCTATACGTTTTACTTCTGAATAATCCATCACCATTCCTTGCTCGGCGATGCCTGCCTCAGTGATAATGTCACCTGACAAGGTAATTTCAATAGCGTAACGATGGCCGTGCAAGTGGCGGCATTTGCTATTGTGGGAAGGTATGCGGTGGCCGGCATCGAATTCCAGCCTGCGTGTGATTAACATTACGAGGATTGTAGCATTGGAGCAGATCTCCAAACTATTGAATATTGCGGATCACAGCCGCGACAGTGCGGGGATGACCTACATCTACCCGGTGGTGTCGCGCCGCGCTGGAGGCGTGTCAGTGGGTGTCAATCTTAATCCCAACAATGCTTGCAACTGGCGCTGCGTTTATTGCCAAGTTCCGGAACTCAAACGCGGCACGGCACCGGTGATTGACCTGATCAGACTCGAAAAGGAGTTACGCACTTTTCTGTATGAAATTCAATATGGCTCTTTCATGCAAGCGCAAGTGCCTTTGGATGCAAGACGCATCAACGACATCGCTTTGTCCGGCAACGGCGAACCCACCGGCGCCAGAGAATTTGAGCAGGTGATCGAGTTGATTGGAAAAGTGAGGCGCGACTGTGATTTGCCCGAGGATCTTAAATTGGTATTGATTACCAATGGCAGCCTGATTGACCGGTCTGGCGTGCAGGCGGGATTGCGCCGCATGGCGGAGCTTAATGGCGAAGTCTGGTTCAAGCTGGATAGCGTCACGCGCGAAGGGAGACAGCGCATCAACAATACACGAATGAGCCTGAAGCGGATGCGTGAGAATCTGCAACTGGCCGCATCTTTGTGTCCTACCTGGCTGCAAACCTGCGTGTTTCAAATTGATGGCAGACCACCTTCCAGCGCGGAATCTGACGCTTATCTTAAATTTATAGAGGAACTGTTACGGGAAGGTGTGCCGCTCAAAGGAACACTGTTATATGGCCTCGCGCGTCCATCCATGCAGCCGGAAGCACCGCAGCTCACAAAAGTCAGTCAGGTTTGGATGGATGCGTTTTATGCGAAAATCCAGGCGCTTGGACTCGCCGTTAAGCTCAACCCGTAGCAGTCACACTCTGGTTTCGCCAAAGGATATTCAACAGGACAGCATCAATGGTCATTTGACCGCGGCGACTGTTTTGCCAGGATTATTTTGACTTGGCGGTTTTTTTCAGGCTCTTGTATAAATCAGGATCCTGGCTTTTCAGCAATGCGGCCACAACCAGATCATCTTTTCTGATCTTGGCCAGATCGATATGTTCGATATGCACAAGTCGTACGAGTTCCCTCACCGGCCTTGGCATATTTCGCCCGCTTTCATAACGGGAGCCACCACTTTGAGTGACACCGACCTTGCTCCAGAAATCATGTTGATTAAGGCCAAGCTTACGCCGGATGTCGCGAGGGTTGGATATTTCTTCAAAGAGTTTCATAAGTTCAGCTCTCTCCAGGTTATGGTATAGGTTATGGTATAGGTTATGTTAAAGGATTATTGCACATTCATAAATTTAATTTGTTTTCCTATTCAATGCAAGTCTTAAGTGGATGCCGCTTGACATTTTTCATGGCCGCCTGGTTATCATTATTGCATATGTTTAGTTTTATTTCCGGTTATCGGGTAAAATTCCCATTTTCACAGGACCAAATTTTCCACCGCTTGAGGCGTAATTGATTCAACATATGAGACCCTTTTGTTCGCGGCAGAGTTCCATATTCTCAATATAAAAATGTCGGTAACATGGCACTGATTATTCAAAAATACGGCGGTACCTCGGTTGGCAGCACTGAGCGCATCAAAAATGTTGCCCGCCGGATCGCAAAATTTAAATCCCGGGGCCATCAGGTGGTAGTGGTGGTTTCCGCCATGAGCGGGGAAACCAATCGCCTCATCGCCATGGCCAAGGAATTTCAGGTTCATCCCGACCCGCGCGAACTGGATGTCATGATATCGACCGGTGAGCAGGTTTCCATTGCCCTGCTGTCGATGGCGCTGATGGATGTGGGCGTCAAGGCAAAGAGTTATACTGGCGCACAAGTGCGGATACTTACCGACAATGCCTATACCAAAGCGCGCATACTGAAAATTGATGAGGATCGTATCCGCGCTGTTCTCGATGCCGGATATGTCGTAGTGGTAGCCGGATTTCAGGGGGTGGACGAAACCGGCAACATCACAACGCTGGGCCGCGGCGGGTCTGATACGACCGGCGTGGCATTAGCGGCGGCGCTTAAAGCCGAAGAATGTCAGATTTATACCGACGTGGATGGTATTTACACGACCGACCCGCGCATCGTCCCTGAAGCCAGGAAACTCAAGACTATCACCTTTGAGGAAATGCTTGAATTGGCGAGCCTCGGTTCCAAGGTGTTGCAAATCCGTTCGGTGGAATTTGCCGGTAAATATAAGGTCAGGTTGCGGGTGCTGTCGAGTTTCGACGAAGAAGGCGAGGGCACCCTGATTACTTTCGAGGAAGGCGAGAACATGGAACGCGCAATTATTTCAGGTATTGCATTCAACCGTGATGAGGCGAAAATTACCGTGCTGGGTGTGCCGGATCGTCCAGGCATTGCTTATCAAATCCTTGGTCCGGTTGCCGACGCGAATATCGATGTGGACATGATTATCCAGAATGTCGGTCACGATGGCATGACAGATTTCTCATTTACCATAAATCGGAATGAGTTCGCCAGAACCATGGATATTCTTGAGAATCAGGTGCAGCCCCATATCGGTGCACGCGGTGTAATCGGCGGCGACAGAATAGCCAAGGTATCGGTGGTGGGTGTGGGAATGCGTTCGCACGTTGGCATTGCCAGCAAAATGTTCCGTGCCCTGGCGGAAGAAGGTATCAACATCCAGATGATTTCCACCTCCGAAATAAAAATTTCCGTGGTGGTGGACGAGAAATACATGGAACTCGCGGTGCGGGTGTTACATAAAATTTTCGAACTGGATCAAGTATCGTGAAATCCTGCGGGAACAGTGTGGCGTGATAAGACTCATTGTTTGACCGAAGGGTAGTAAACCGCTATCCTAATGCCTCTTTTTTGGAGAGATGGCCGAGTGGTCGAAGGCGCTCCCCTGCTAAGGGAGTATAGGCTCAAAAAGCTTATCGAGGGTTCGAATCCCTCTCTCTCCGCCAAGTCCCGAGTAGTTGAATTCAGTAGCGTCCGGCATTTGATTTCTTCCCTCTTCCGGAAGCTCAAGCGCGCCCAGGCTGTCGCTGCGCGGTTGTGGAGAAGAGCTCCTCGCGCAGTTCATCGCATACATGTTCCCGCAGGTTGAATTCAGACGAATAGGACGGCAAAAACAGGGCTCGCATATTTCCTGCTAGCCTGTTTGCATCTCGTGCCGCCGGATCGGCTTGCGCTACCCTGAGCTCTTCCGCAGGGTGTTGGCCACCTCCAGTTGAACCATTCACTGGTACCGTGGCACCGGGAAGCCGGAGAAGCTGGAACGCCTGATCGCCGGGAATGTGCGCAAATACGGCGCGCGGGAGCCCGCGATACGCTATGAATCAGTAAACGGCAAGAAGGATTTTCATTAAAGCCTACCCGCACCTGGGCGGCGCACGGTCATCGCTGGACACCATCAACTGGTGCCGGGAGTTCACGGCGCAATGCGCGGCATTGATGCTGGATCCCAGGGCCGATGCGGTTGAGAAGGCGTTCCGGCGTCTGAGCGACATAAAAGGCGAGATCTCGGATGTCTTCCCCAATGTGACCTTCGTGCGGGTCATTGTCGATGGATCGGTGCAAAATGATCTGGTCTACACGCTGGCGCGCAACAAGTCGTACTTCAACACCACCGCCCTGGTACCCAGGGAAACGACCCGCGTCAAGAGCGAGGACACGGTCGATGTGGTGAACGGTTTCATCGGCGCCTATCCTATTTTTTCCTGGAGCTACGCTTCCAGGATCTGCAGGCGTTCGTCGATCAGTATGGCGCCATCGACGGCTATGAGCGTTATGATGCGCTGATCGACAAGTACGGCATCCGCCGCAGCAACCCGCGGTTCTGGCAGAGCGCAGACTGGTTCCAGGCAAAGTATCGTCACGACAACCCGATCCATGCGGGCGTGTTCGACCTAAACCGGTACCAGAACCGATAGCGGTTTCCGGAGCAACAATCGACCATCAATGGTGACATGTCCAAGCTAAGCAATTCCATGCGCGCGATGGTACTGGATGCGCCGGGACAAACGGTGCACATGCGCCGCCTGCCTCGCCCCCAGCCTGGCCCGGATCAACTGCTGGTCAAGATCGCAGCCTGCGCCGTTTGCCGCACGGATTTGCATATTGTTGATGGCGAATTGCCCAATCCAAAATTTCCCATTATTCCTGGTCATGAAATCGTGGGTCGGGTGGTATCTTGCGGAACAAATGTCCGCAATTTTTCAATTGGGGAGCGGATTGGTATTCCCTGGCTGGGTTGGACCTGTGGTCATTGCCGGTACTGCCGTAGTGGCTACGAAAATTTGTGCATGGAAGCCAAGTTCACCGGATATCAAATCGATGGTGGTTATGCGGAATATACCGTCGCGGATGCGCGTTATTGTTTTCGCATACCTGAAACCTATGGCGACGTCGAAGCGGCACCGTTATTATGTGCCGGCCTGATTGGTTATCGTGCGCTTAAAATGGCTGGGAGCGCCGATCGGGTTGGAATTTACGGCTTCGGCGCCGCGGCTCATATCGTGGCGCAGATCATGCGTTATCAAGGGCGAAAATTGTTTGCGTTCACACGCCCCGGTGATGTGGCAGCACAGGATTTTGCCAGTAAAATGGGTGCGGCGTGGGCAGGAAATTCGGATATGATGCCACCCGAGGAACTCGACGCCGCCATTATTTTCGCCCCTGCCGGCACTTTGGTGCCAGCCGCGCTGCGCGCCATCCGTCCCGGTGGGATCGTGATTTGTGGCGGCATTCACATGAGTGACATTCCCGCTTTCCCTTACGACATTCTATGGCGCGAGAAACGTCTGGTCTCGGTGGCTAACCTGACCCGCCAGGATGCCGAAGAATTTCTGGCATTGGCCCCGAAAGTGCCCATTCGAGTGACGACCGAATCCCTGCCGCTAAGTCAGGCCAATACCGCGCTGATGAGACTACGAGAAGGAAAACTGACGGGCGCGGCAGTACTGGTTCCTGATCGGTAAGCTTGTAA